>CANPYT010000093.1 GCA_947588705.1 uncultured Acetatifactor sp.
ACATCCTTTGTGATATCTGTTGTGGATTTCTTGAACTCAGTCGTATGACACTCGCCTTTTTCTATAATTTCCAGTAATTCTTTTTCGTTCAATTTTTTCACTCCTTCCTGCATTTTCTTCCATAATCAGCAAATCAATTTTAACATATTGTTTGATAAAATACTATTTCCATGTTATCTCATACAAATAATATTTTTACGTTATTTTCGATTGCTCTCTAATGCTTCCATCTCTTCTGCATGCCAATCTTCTTCAGCTATTCTTTTCTCTTCATAGAAAATAATTTCTTCGTCTTCCCTTTTTCTTTCCAAGAATTCATCTACTGCATTTTTAATTTCCTCATAGCCTGCTTTCTTCTCGGCGGCAGTCAAATCCATCTCATCCATCGACAATTCCATCTCAATATACTACTCGACATTGAGTTTGGACAATAAACACACCGTCTCCACATGCACCCCCTGCCCAAACATATCACATCCCCGAATCCGCTTTACCTCATATCCCCCGTCGCACAAGATCCTCAAATCCCGCGCCAATGTTGCTGAATCACAGCTTACATATACGATCCTCCTGGGACACATTTTCAGCATCGTGACAAGACAAGCCTCATCACATCCCTTTCTGGGCGGATCTACCACGATCACATCCGGATGCAGCATTCCGTGATCCATCTCATCACAGATACCGCTCCCCACCTCTTCATCGCTGGAATACGCCTTTGATTCGCTGTACGTCTCCATGCGACAGATACCGGCTTTCTCTTTAGAGGTAGGCGTCGGTTTGCTGTATGCCTCTCCACAACAAATACCGGCTTTCTCTTTGGAATGCGCCGCAAATTTGTTGCGCTCTTCCGTACAACGACTATCGGCGGACCCTTTTCCATAAAACGCAGGAAGTACCTCTTCCGCTTTCCCCACAAAAAATTCTGCGTTGGAAATATTATTCCGCCGCGCATTTTCCCTGGCGTCCTGGATCGCCTGAGGAATAATCTCCACACCATAAACCTTTTTGGCGCTTCCGGCTAAAAAGAGAGAAATTGTGCCGATCCCGCAATAAAGATCCCAGACTGTCTCCTGCCCGGTCAAACCGGCATATTCCAGAACTGTGCTGTAAAGCTTTTCTGTCTGCACCGGATTGACCTGATAAAAAGATAAAGGAGAGATATGAAAAGTCAGCTCCCGCCCTGTAAAGGGAAAGCCCTTTTTTTCCATATCACGCATGCGGATGGTGTCGGTGATCGTCGGTTTCCCCCATATCACATAGATCTCTTTCCCCATAATGACGTTGGTTCGCTCTGTGTTGATGTTGACTGACACACTTGTCATATTCTTGATATGGGCAAGACTTTTAAGCAATTCGGATTGATTAGGAATAAACTCATATTCGCACAGCAGATCCATGCTTTTTCCCTTTGCCCCGTGCATTTTTTCATATGACGCGCTTGTCATTTTCTTATTTATCACAAAACACACCATCATCTCGCCGCTGGCAAAGCCTTTGCGAATGAGAATATGGCGTATCAGGCCCTCCCCGGTAGCTTCGCTATAAGCACTTACGCCGTTCTTTCTCATATGCTCCAGTACTGTCTCTAAGATCTCCCGATTTTCCTCGACTCCCAACAGGCAGTCTGTGTTTGATATGATATTGTGTGTGCGGCCTGCATAAAACCCGGTAATCAGGTTTCCTTCCCTGTCGGTTCCCACAGGGTATTGAGCCTTATTCCGGTACCTCCACGGATCATCCATTCCCAATATGGGCTCCATACAGCCGTCTATAAGATCTTCCTCAAAACCGCCGATCCGGATAAGGTTATCCCGTATTTTCTTTTGCTTGAATTCCAGCTGCTTCTCATAGGAAAGCACCTGAAGCTGACAGCCGCCGCATTGTCTGTAAAAAGGACAGGGAGGCTTCACCCGAAAGGGAGAAGCCTCCAATACCTTTTCCAGCCGGGCGTAAGCATAATTCTTCTTGCTTTTGAGGATCTTTGCCTCCACAGTATCCCCCACCACCGCGTCTTTCACAAATAAGGTAAAGCCGCCTGCTCTGCCAATGCCTTCGCCTTCGCTGCCAATATCTTCTATTTTTACTGTCATCTTGTCATTTTTCTCGTATGCCATACTGCTCCCCTGTCTCTCGTTATGCATGTCTTATCTTTGAGATACAGAACCGTTCCGTCTCCGAGAAATATTCCGGCTTATGCCAGTTCTGCGGCCAGCACTTCCAGCTGTTCCCTATTCTCCGGCTTCATAGCTGAGAGCAGAGTCACTGTATTTTTGGCAAAGGTGATCTCCTTGCTCTTTTCAAACAGGCCCTGCATGGTCTTTGCCGCCATAGGAGCCCAGGAACCGTTATCAATAAAAGCGATGGTGCGCTTCTGATAATTCCGCTCCAAAAGCCGCCGGATAAAGTCGTCCATAAAGGGATTGATGCCGCCGTTATAAGTATTGGAAGCCAACACCAGTTTGCCATAACGGAAAGCATCTTCCACTGCCTCCGCCAGATCCGTTCTCGCCAGGTCGTGCACTGCCGTTTTTACACCCTTGCTTTGTAAAAGCTGATTCAGATATATAGCCGCCTCTCTGGTGTGCCCGTAAATAGATGCGTAGGCGATGGTCACGCCCTCTGTCTCCACGCCATAAGAGGACCAGGTCTGATACAGATTCAGATAGTGATCCAGATTTTCCGTCAATACAGGCCCATGGAGAGGACAAATGATCTGTAGATCCAGCTCTGCCGCTTTCTTTAAGACATTCTGGACCTGCATTCCATATTTCCCCACAATCCCGAAATAATAACGTCTCGCCTCGCAATCCCATTCTTCTTCTACATCCAGCGCCCCGAACTTGCCGAAAGCATCCGCAGAAAACAGTACCTTATCTGCGGCGTCATATGTCATCATCACTTCTGGCCAGTGCACCATGGGCGCGTACACAAAATGCAGCTCATGCTTTCCAAGGCTCAAAGTACCGCCGTTGACAGCCGCAACCTGCCGCTCCCCCAGGTCCAGGGAGAAAAACTGGCGCATCATGTCAAACGCTTTCGGCGTTGCCACCACTTTTGCCTCTGGATATTTTTCCAAAAAGGCGGGAATATTGGAGGAATGATCCGGTTCCATGTGCTGGATGACCAGATATTCCGGACGGCGCCCTCCCAGCGCCTTTTCCAGATTTGCAAGCCATTCCCTGCCAAAAAACCCGTCCACGGTATCCATGACCGCCGTTTTCTCATCCAGGATCACATAAGAGTTATATGCCATGCCGTTCGGCACTACATACTGGCCCTCAAATAGATCCACCTGATGATCGTTTACACCTACGTACAAAATGTTTTCTGTAATTTTCATCTCTTTCCTCCTTTTCTGCGCTGTGTATATGGCGAGATCCCTATCCGTCCAGCCTGGTGACTCTCAGGTTGGAATCAAACCGCCTGTTATAACCCAGCCAGCCTGTTTTTTCATTATTATTTTCCAATATTTCTTTAAATGTCTCCAGCTTGGCGTCCGTATCATCCGCATAATACAGGGCAAGCGCCTCTATCAGTGCGGGAGTCTTTGGCGAGCCAAACTCATACTTTCCGTGATGGGCAAGGATACAGTGCTGGAGCTGTGCCAGCATCTCATGGGGAAATCCGGGGATGAGGGCTGCCCGTTCCGCTACCATCTGCGCACCCATGACAATATGTCCCAGAAGCTGGCCATCGTCTGTGTAATCATTTTCCGGGAAAGGGGAAATTTCCCGGGTCTTGCCGATATCGTGGCACATGGCTGCCGTCAGCAGCAGGTTCCGCTTCAGCACAGGATATGCGGTACAATAGTAATCGCACAGCTTTGCCACGCCCAAAGTGTGCTCCAACAGGCCGCCGATAAATCCATGATGAACCGTTTTTGCCGCGGAGGAGTTGCGAAATGCCCTGGCAAAATCCTCATCTTTTACAAAAAAGGCTTCCAGAAGCTGCCGGAGGTATTCGTTCTGAACGCTCTGAACCAGTTCCAGCAACTCCTGATACATGGTGTCAATGTTTTTCGAGCTCATGGGCTGAAAATTGGCGGGATCGTACTCTTCCTCCCGGCACACTCGAATCCGCTTCACATTTACCTGAAGGGCTCCCTGAAAATTGTTTACATCTCCATGTACCTCAATATAATCCAGAGAGTCATAATCGTCGATCCCAGGATTGTTTGGATCCCAGACTTTGGCGTCAATGGTTCCCGTTCGATCCTGAAGGATCACGCTTTCATAAGGCTTGCCATTTTTCGTCACTGCCGCCTGTTTATGTTTGCACAGGTAAATGTCAAATATTTTGTCTCCTTCTTTCAGATCCCTGATATATTTCACTTTCATACCCCCTGTGCGCTGTAACGCACGTTAATCCAAAATTTGAAAGCCTGCTTCTCGTCCGCTTACCCATTCAGTTCTCCCAGTTCAATGGTAAAAGTCATTTCCCTATATTCGTTCTGAGACTGGCGCATGATAACCAGTTCCACTGTCTGCCCGGAGTTCAGCCGCATCAGCTGGGTACAGTAATCTCCAAAGGACTGTATTACGTTACCGTTCATAGTGGTAAGCACATCGCCTACCTGGATCCCCGCCAGCATTCCCGGAGAATCCATTTCAAGCTGTGTCACATACGCGCCGGAAGGTACGCCCAGTTCTTCGTGCGCATATTTTGTCACATCCGTACCGGAGATCCCCATATAGGCAAAGGAGATGCCATTGGAAAGCTTTTCCACGATCCTGCGGATCTCCGTGATGCCATAGGCGTGGATCACATTGGGAAGGTCGCTTCCCAGCTTATTGTCTGTTATGATGCCAATGACTTCCCCATTAAGGTTGAAAAGAAATCCTTCCGCGTTCTTACTGCCGCTTATATCTGTCAACAACAGCTTATAGTTCCTGTCGGGCCCGGTCAGCTGCGTGTTGTCGGAGGTGATCATCCCATATCCCACGGATTCGCTGATCCCCATAGGGCTGCCAAGGGCGATCACGGGAGTTCCCTCCAGGTTTCTCGCCCCGGTGGAACCAAGCTGTGCCACTGCCAAACCGTCAGCCTCCATCCATTCTGCGGGCACAGCGTTTCTTTCTACGGCAATCACCGCAAGATTAGTGTCCGGATCCAATCCTTTCAGCTGAGCCGGAACCTGATAATTATCCCGCAAAACCAGCACCAGGCTTTCCGCAGCCTCGAGAGCCTTGTAATTTACCAGGACCAAAAGCTCTACGCCATTGTCTGCTACAATGACGCCTGGCGCCTGGTTGCTGCTCTCCTGTACGCCGTCAAACCAATCTACATTGGAAATGACTCCCCGGACAGTGACCACATATTGATCCAATCCCGGACGGCTGCTGCCATCCTCATTTATAAGCGTTTCATACAATAATTCGTTAAGCGCACGATAGATCCCGGCGACGTCGTCTACCTCTGCCTGCCTCTCTTCCAGTATCTCCCGGACCCTTTCCTCCGTCACGCCGGCCTCCTCCATTGGAGGTTCCGTTGAAAGCTCATCGGGCGGGGGCTCCGGAGACGGGCTTTCCGACGGGATGTTTTCCGCCAACATTTCTTCCGGCGACATTTCATCCTGATCCTCCGGGAATACCACAGGCTGCGGTTCCTCCTCTGGATACAGCTGGTTGCTGATCACAGGCTCCAGCACCAGAAATGTGACACAGGCCACTGTTCCGAAAATGACCGCCATAACCACGGTAATGATCGTCCTCCGAATCAGCTTTCGCCGGTTGATGGGGCGGGTCTTGATTTTTTCTATCATAAAGTCATTTTGGCTTTCGGGCTCTCTGCCAGGCATGTGTTTTCCCTTTCTTCATAATATAATAAAAATTATAATAAAACACCTTTTTCACATTTACCAGTATATCGAATTCCCAATGAAAAGTAAAGCGTCACAACCCGGCAAGCCGATATCTATCGTAACAGTTCAGCCGAGGAAGCGCCATTTGATGAGCAAAGGCAGGCGCGGAGCGCTGAAAAGCGCGTAGGCGCGGCTTTGCAAATGACCCTGGCTGAATTGTTACTATCTATCACTTTGTTGGATCCCCGTATCCGGCGCTGTTTTCTTCAACAAATTCCGGCACATTCCGATTCCAGCCAACAGAAGGGCAGGAAATGCTGTGGCCGCCAGTATGCCCTTTTTCAGATCGTCCCCACAGGCGCTGGATACCATACCTACCAGGGTGGGCCCCCCGGAACAGCCCAGATCCCCCGCCAGCGCCATCAGCGCAAACAGGGCGGTGCCTCCTTTTGGCATTGTTGCCGAAGCACGGCTGAAAGTTCCGGGCCACATGATCCCCACTGACAGCCCGCAGACTCCGCAGCCGACCAGCCCGGGCACCGGGCCCGGAACCAACGAAATACAGAGATAGGCAGCCACGCATAAAAGGCTGCTGCCTGCCATGAACTTGTTCAAATCTATCCTATCGCCGAATTTCCCATAAAAGGCCCTGGATGTTCCCATCAACACCGCGAAAGCCATTGGGCCTGCCAAATCTCCCGCCATTTTGCTGACGCCAAGCCCCATCTCCGCAAAAGTGGAAGCCCACTGGCTCACCGCCTGTTCGCTGGCCCCGGCACACACCATCATCAGCAAAAATACCCAGAACAGCTTATGCCCTGCAAGTTCCCGGATCGTGTACCCCCGCTCTCCCTCCTTTATCAGCGATGCGATGGGCGCACGGGCAAAAAGGAAGGTATTGCACAGAGGTAACAATGCCCAGATACAGGCCAGGATCTTCCAGTTCCCAATGCCAAACAGCCTGAAAAACAACGTGGAGACCAGCACAACTCCAACATGCCCCCAGCAATAAAAGGAATGGAGAAGGCTCATCGTTTTTTCCTTGTTGTCCGTAGGACATGCCTCCACCACCGGGCTTACCAGGACTTCCAGCAGCCCGCCGCCGATGGCGTATATCACCACCGCAGCCAGCAAACCCATAAACGGATCAGGCAGGATCTCCGGCAGTACCGCCAGGGCAGCGATTCCCGCTGCGGCAAAGATATGCGCGAACAGCATGGAGGCCCGATAGCCGATCCTGTCCACAAACCCCACCGACAAAAGATCTACCAAAAGCTGCAGCCCAAAGTTGATAGTCACTAACATTGTGATGTTGGACAGCGGAATGTGGTATGTACTCTGAAAAGTCAGAAACAGAAGCGGTGCAAAATTGTTTACCACCGCCTGCACAATATATCCTAAAAAGCAGGCGCGGATGGTCTTTTGATAGTCCGGCTTTCGAGTGCCCGCACCTGCTGTATCTATCCTTTCCGCATTTTTATTTTTGGTCTCTTCCCTTTTTCCCATCCCGGTTCCCCTTACGTGCCTCGGCATACATGTCGATTCCCTATTTTCTATTTTCTCTTTTCTTTCAGGATCGTTCCGCCGATTGCCACAGTAGTTATTTTATATACAGACGGGGAAAAAATCAACATCCTTTCAAGATGTGCATAAACAGAGCCCCTGTTGTTCATTTTAACTTGCAGTGTATATGTACCTTTGTTACAATAAATATATCAAAATTCCCTTTGAGAGGAGGTATTTTTCTATGGCTGCGAAGCGAAATATTATTGTAGGTCAGTCGGGAGGACCCACATCGGTGATCAACTCCAGTCTGGCGGGGGTCTACAAGACCGCAAAGGAGCGCGGATTTCACAAAGTGTACGGAATGCTGCACGGCATCCAGGGATTCCTGGACGAGCAGTATGTGGATCTTTCCACCCAGATCCACACGGATATGGACATTGAACTCTTAAAAAGAACACCTTCCGCTTTTCTCGGGTCCTGTCGGTACAAACTCCCGGAGATCCACGAAAACCCGGAGTTTTTTGAGAAGATCTTCGGCATACTTGACAAGTTGGAGATAGAAGCTTTCATCTATATCGGCGGGAACGATTCCATGGATACCATCAAAAAGCTGTCCGATTATGCCATCATCAAGGGCCACAGCCAGAAATTCCTCGGTGTGCCTAAGACCATTGACAATGATCTTGCGCTGACTGACCACACCCCCGGATTCGGAAGCGCGGCAAAGTATATCGCCGCTTCCACAAAAGAGATCATCCGGGACGCATTGGGGTTAAGTTACAAAAGGGAAAACATCACTATTATAGAAGTCATGGGACGTAATGCGGGATGGCTCACCGGTGTGACCGCCCTTGCCAGAACGGAAGAGTGCGACGGGCCGGATCTGATCTACCTGCCGGAAATCACTTTTGACATGGATAAATTCCTGAAAAAGGTCCAGGAGCTGGTAAAGAAACAGAAAAATGTGGTGATCGCGGTCTCCGAGGGCATTAAGCTCGCGGACGGAAGGTACGTATGCGAGCTGTCCGGCGGCGCAGACTATGTGGACGCTTTCGGGCATAAGCAGTTACAGGGAACCGCCGCATACCTGGCAGGTTTTCTCGGGGCAAAGATCGGCTGCAAGACCAGGGCTATCGAGTTCTCTACTCTTCAGAGAAGCGCTTCCCACATGGCTTCCCGAACCGATATCGATGAAGCCTTTATGGTGGGCGGCGCCGCAGTGAAAGCGGCGGATGAGGGAGACACCGGGAAGATGGTGGTCATCGACAGGGTCTCTGACGATCCCTACATGAGCGCTGCCGGTATCTACGATGTACACCGCATCGCCAACAACGAAAAGCTTGTTCCCAGAAATTGGGTCAACAAGGAGGGCAATTATGTGACAGAGGAATTTATCGATTATGTGAAACCTTTGATCCAGGGCGATTATCAACCTTTTATGGTCAACGGCCTGCCCCAGCATCTTGTATTAAAGAGAGGCGGCAGAAAATAATATTTCCGCATAAAGCCTGAAAGATGGGGCTGTCGCGCTAAGTAATTAGTGCGACAGCCTCATTTTTGTAAAATTTCTTGTTGCAAAGTAATCTTTTATATGATAATATTTACTAAAAGCATAATATTTCTTTTAGTTGATTAGATATCCAAACGGTCTTTCCGGTCTCAAAAATCTTATGCTTTTAAATCCATTTCAACAATTTAAAAGCAGGAGATTTTCCATACAATGAACGCGAAAGGCATGGCAGCCATCTCTCCTGCGGAACAGGAGGTTTCATATGGCTGATATGATTTCTTTGCAGTACGATTTCAGTTTCAAGCATCTGTTTCTCAACGAGGACATCCGCCGGTATTTTATCAGCGACGCCCTGGGGATCCCCTTGGAGGAGATCCGCTCCGTGCGGCTGGCCAACCCATATCTGTGGAAACGCTTCCGCCGGCAGAAGCAGGGGATCCTGGATGTGATCATCGAGTTGAACGAGGACCGCAAGGTAAATGTGGAG
>CANPYT010000094.1 GCA_947588705.1 uncultured Acetatifactor sp.
CACCCGGGATATGGTGTCCATGCAGGCTCTCGGATATAAGGAGCTGCTGGCCTGGATGGACGGGGAGGCCACGCTGGATGAAGCCGTGGAACGGATCAAGAGAGACACCAGGCATTTTGCCAAGCGGCAGCTGACCTGGTTCCGCAGGGAGCAGGACGTGATCTGGGTGGATAAAGAGAGATTCCAGTATGAGGAAGGGAGGATCCTTGGCTTCCTGCTGGAACAGCTTCGAAAGGAAGGGGTTATTTTCGATGAACGGAAACAGTGATCTGCGGCAGCTGTATGCCTCCCTTGGCGTCAGCGGCCCCGTGTATGAATACGGCAGCAAGATTCTGGAAAAACTGGAAGAACGTTTCCAGGCAATAGACGAGACGGCGGAATATAATCAACTGAAGGTGATACGGGCCATGCAGGAGGCCAGGGTCAGCGAGGCATGTCTGCTCGGCACAACGGGCTACGGCTATAACGACCTGGGAAGGGATACGTTGGAGGAAGTCTATGCAAAGGTGTTCCACACGGAGGACGCCCTGGTGCGCCCTCAGATCACCTGCGGCACCCACGCCCTTGCGCTGGCGCTTATGAGCAACCTGCGGCCGGGGGACGAGCTGCTTTCCCCTGTGGGCAAGCCCTATGACACGCTGGAGGAGGTTATCGGGATCCGGCCGTCCAGGGGTTCCCTGGCCGAATACGGGATCACCTACAGGCAGGTGGACCTGCTGGAGGACGGCGGTTTTGACTACGAGGGGATCCGCCGGGCGATCACACCCCGCACCCGCCTGGTCACCATCCAGCGCTCCAAGGGCTATCAGACAAGGCCCACCCTCTCTGTGGACAGGATCGGGGAGCTGATCGCTTTTGTGAAGGGGATCCGGCCGGATGTGATCTGTATGGTGGACAACTGTTACGGGGAGTTTGTGGAGACAAGGGAGCCCAGCGATGCGGGGGCCGATATGGTTGTTGGCTCCCTGATCAAAAATCCCGGCGGAGGGCTGGCTCCCATAGGGGGCTATATCGCGGGGAAACGGGAATGTGAAAAACGCGGCCTGACGGCTGACCTCGCCCGGGCTGGCAAAAGAAGTGGGGGCTTCCCTGGGGGTGCTGAAGGACTTTTACCAGGGCTTTTTCCTGGCGCCCACGGTCACCGCGTCCGCTCTGAAGGGCGCGATCTTTGCGGCGAATCTCTACGGCTCCCTGGGCTTTGACGTGGTGCCGGACGGAAGCGAGAGCCGCCACGATATCATTCAGGCCATTACCTTCGGCAGCCCGGAGGCCGTTATCGCTTTCTGCAGGGGGATCCAGGCCGGGGCCCCGGTGGACAGCCATGTGACGCCGGAACCGTGGGATATGCCCGGGTACGATTCCCAGGTGATCATGGCGGCGGGGGCCTTTGTGTCCGGCTCTTCCATCGAGCTGTCCGCGGACGGCCCCATCAAGCCTCCTTACGCCGTGTATTTTCAGGGAGGGCTGACCTGGCAGCACGCGAAATACGGCATCCTGAAATCCCTGCAGGCCCTGGCGGACGAAGGGCTGGTCAAAAATCGGATCTAGCCGTGCTTCGGCGGACGGAACGGGCTGGATTGTTACTTTTATGTAAAAAAACGTCAAAATAAATTCTATGATTTTTATGTACAGCCCTGCCATTTTGTGGTAGTATATAAAAATGTATGGAACTTTGTTCCGCGCGGGCAGCGGAAGGGTTCCTGCCGTCTTACGACACCGAAGAAAGAGTGAGGGAACGATTTGAAAAGGATAAACTGGGTATTGGTGCTCCTTGTGCTGGTGGGATTTGTGATCGGCAGATTTATCGGCACCTATTTTGACGGAAGCTTTTTAAACTACGGACAGTCTTTTGGCCTGAGCTCTCCGGTGGTGTTGGATCTGGGTTTTTTTGTGCTGACGTTCGGCCTGAAGATCCAGATCACCATCGCCAGTGTGATCGGCGTAGTGATCGCGCTGGTGGTCTATCGCTTTATCAGGTAAGGCAAAAAAGGGTTCCATGCGTCGGAGAAGGTGGAAGGGAGACGCATGAAGGTGATGTATGAACGGGGCAGCCAGGAACTGCCCTATGAGAGGTTTCTCCGGTTCGGGCCGGAAAGCCTCACGGAGGCGGAGCTGCTTGCCATCATCATCCGCACCGGGACCAGGGAGAAAAGCGCCATGCAGCTGGCGGAGGAAGTGCTGGGGCTGGCAAAGTATCCCAGGGAGGGCCTGCTGGGGCTCTATCAGGTGACCCTGAAGGAGCTGAAAAGCATAAAGGGCATCGGGGAGGTCAAGGCGGTAAAGCTGAAATGCCTGGCGGAGCTGTCAAGGCGCATGAGCGAGAAGGCCGCCAGCCAGGGCGTCAGCTTTCGCAGCTCCGGCCAGGCAGCCGGGTATTTCATGGAAAAGCTGCGGCATATGGAAACGGAATGTGTGGTTTTGGTATGCCTGGACGCGAAAGGCCAGATGATAGCGGAAAAGCGCATGTCCCAGGGCAGTGTACGGATGGCGCTGATCTCCCCCAGGGAGATCTTCCTGGAGGCGCTGGAGAGCAGGGCAGTGAATATCCTGCTGGTGCACAATCACCCCAGCGGCGACCCGGCCCCCAGCCGCGCGGATAGGGAGCTGACGGAGAGCCTCAGGGAGCTGGGCGAAAAAATGGATATCCCGCTGTTGGACCATATCGTGATCGGCGATAAGAGGTACTTCAGCTTCAAGGAAAACCTCTGGCCCCGCGGAGCGGGGACGGAGACATGACCGCAGGTCTTTTCGGCCGCATGGCTGCGGCCGCATACGGCAGAAAGGAGTTTTACTTTGGCGAACAACGCATTTGGTATCGACCTGGGTACCAACAACATCAAAATCTACAGCAGGAGCGACGATCATATTCTGGTGGAAAAGAACATGATCGCCATCGAGAACAAGAATACCTTGTTTGCGTATGGCAACTCCGCCTTTGAAATGTATGAGAAAGCCCCCGGCAATATTCATATCTCTTATCCTCTTTCCAACGGCGTGATCGCGGATATCAAGAACATGGAGACGCTGGTGCGGTATTTCGTGAACGACCTGCAGAGGGGGAACGGCAAGCCGGCGGACTTCTTTATCGCGGTCCCCACGGATGTGACGGAAGTGGAAAAAAGGGCCTTTTATGACCTGATCCGCGACGCGGGCGTGAAGGCGAAAAAGATCATGGTGGTGGAGAAAGCGGTGGCCGACGGCCTGGGGCTTGACATCGATGTGAAAAATTCCCAGGGCGTCCTGGTGGTGAACGTGGGATACGAGACCACGGAGATCTCCATCCTCTCCCTGGGGGGCATCGTGCTCAGCCGCCTCATCAAGACGGGCGGGCTGAAATTTGACGAGTCCATCCGGGCGGCGGTGCGGAAGGAGTTCAGCCTGATCATCGGCGGAAAGACCGCGGAGACGGTGAAGATCGCCCTGAGGGAGCTGGAGCAGGAGGGCCGGGGTGCTGTCGTGTACGGCAGGGACATCGTCACCGGCCTCCCCGTGGAGCGGGAGATCCCCACAAAATTGGTGGACGGATCCCTGGAAGAACATTTCAACACCATAGTGGACAATGTGAAGGTGATCCTGGAGCGGACGCCGCCTGAGCTGGCGGCGGACATTTACCGCCACGGCATCTACCTGACTGGGGGCGCGTCCCAGGTCAGCCATCTCGCGGAGAGGCTGGGGGCAGGGACTGGCCTTAAGATCAATCAGGCGTCAGATCCCGTGACAAGCGTGGTGACGGGCCTGTCCAAGATCATCAAGGACGACAATTATAAATCGGTGGCATACGCTATTGAAGGGATGAGTAAATGAGCCCGATAGTAAAAAGAAAAGGGGAGAAGTTTACTTTACCGAGTAAATATCTCCTCTTAATTTTGACATTCTTATGTACGGTCCTGATGCTGGTGACGTTCGGTACCGATGTGTTCAACCGCCCCTTAAATACGGTGGTAGGCAGGGTGGTTGTCCCCTTCCAGCAGGGGGTGGGCAGGCTCGGCGAGTGGCTGGCCAACCGCTCCGAGGAGCTGGTGCAGATCCGCTACCTGCTGGAGGAAAACAAGCGGCTGCAGGCGGAGATCGACGCCCTCACCGAGGAGAATACGCTGCTTCAGCAGGACAAATATGAACTGAATCAGCTGCGCGCGCTGGTACAGCTGGATGAGCAGTACGGCTCATACGAAAAGGTCGGGGCCAGGATCACCGCCCGGGACGCCGGGAACTGGTATTCGTCCTTCCTGATCGACAAAGGCTGGGAGGACGGCCTGGAGGCGGATATGAATGTGATCGCCGGCGGCGGCCTGGTGGGGAGGATCACCTCCGTTGGCCCAAACTGGGCAAGGGTCACCTCCATCATCTCGGACAACAGCAACGTCAGCGCCATGACGCTGGCGACGGAGGACAACCTGATCGTTTCCGGCAACCTGCAGAAAATGGCCGAAAACTGCATCACCTTCGGCCAGCTTGTGGACAGCCGGAACGTAGTGCAGGTGGGAGACAAGGTAGTGACTTCCAATATCAGCGACAAGTTCCTGCCAAATCTTCTGATCGGCTATATCAGCAGCATAGAGACGGACGCCAACAACCTGACAAAGTCAGGGCTGATCACTCCGGCGGTGGATTTTGAGCACCTGGGGGAGGTACTGGTGATAACGGACAGGAAGCAGGCGGTTGACGAGGGGCCGGAGGAAGATTGACTGTGGCCGCCATGGGCGGCGGATTGAGAGGGAAATGCTGCGAAAGTTTGTTGTATTCATTTTTATATTGGGATGCTTCGTCTTACAGTGCAGTGTGTTCAGCAGCCTGGCCTTTGCCGGGATCATACCGAACCTGATGGTCATACTGACTTCCTCCTTCGGCTTCATGCGGGGGGAGCGGGAAGGGCTCGTCATCGGTTTCTTCTGCGGCCTGCTGAATGACGTGTTCTTCGGCAGTTTCCTTGGTTTTTACGCACTGCTGCTGATGTACATAGGTTTTCTGAACGGCAAGTTCAGCCGGATCTTTTATCCGGAAGATATAAAGCTTCCCCTGGCGCTGATCATCGCTTCCGATCTGTCCTACGGGATGCTCTGTTACATCCTGATGTTCCTGCTGCGCGGCCGGCTGCAGTTCACTTATTATTTTGTCCATGTGATCCTGCCGGAAGCGCTGTATACCATTGTGGTCACGCTGTTTCTCTATCCCCTTGTGTTAAAGGTGAATGAGAAGCTGGAAGCCCGTGAAAAAAGGAGAGCGCAGAAATTTGTTTGATGAATTGAAGGAAAAGCTGCTGAGCATCCTGACCAGCAGGCTGACTGTGTTTACCATATTGTTCCTTTTCATGGGCGGGATCCTCGTGTACCGCTGTTTTGACCTGCAGATCGTGCATGGGGAAGAATACCTGGAGGAATTTGTGCTGGAGGTGGAGAAGACGCGGAACATCGCCAGCACCAGGGGCAACATTTACGACAGGAACGGAAATATCCTGGCCTACAATGAGCTGGCCTATTCCGTGAAGGTGGAGGATGTGTTCGAGTCGGGCAAGAGCAAGAACGCCAAGCTCAACGATATGCTGTACCGCCTGATCAAGATGATCGAGAAGAACGGCGACAATATCATCACGGATTTCCGCATCGTCATCGACGAGGACGGGCAATTTGCCTTCAGCGTGGAGGACAATGCGCGGCTGCGGTTCCTGGCGGATGTGTACGGGCGGGCCGCCGTCAGCGACCTGAAGGATGAGGAGCGCACCGCCACGCCGACGGAGGTCATGGAATTTTTGAGCCGCCCCCAGGGCTTTTCCCTTGGGCAGTACAAGGATCCGGAAGATTCGGACAGCGGATTCCTGCCGGGGGAGGGCTATACAAAAGAGGAATGGCTTCAGATGGTGACGCTGCGCTATGCCATGAACCTCACCTACTACCGCAAATATATCGGTACCACCGTGGCCACCAATGTCAGCGAGCGCACCGTGGCAGTGCTCATGGAAAATTCCGCGGACCTGCCCGGCGTCAGCATCGTGGAGGACACCGTGCGGCGGTATGTGGACAGCAAATACTTTGCCCATGTCCTGGGATATACGGGGAAGATCTCGTCGGACGAGCTTGCGGAGCTGAACGCGAAGATGGCGGAACAGGGGCTTGGGGACGATGTGTACGACTTGAACGATGTTGTGGGGAAGGGCGGCATCGAGGCTTACCTGGAGACCACCCTGCAGGGGGTAAAGGGCTATGAGAAGGTGATCGTTGACAACCTGGGAAAAGTAAATGCCATCATCGAGCGCCAGGAGGCCCAGGCCGGGCAGGATGTCTACCTGACCATCGACAGCGACCTGACCAAGGCGGTTTATAACATTATGGAACAGAGGCTGGCGGGGCTTGTCTCCAGCAAGATCGTAAACGCGAAAGAGTACCGGGCAACGGAAAATTCCAGCAGCTCGGACATCACGATCCCTATCTACGACGTGTACTTCGCCATGTTTAACAACTCGATCATCGACATGAAAGCCATGGCGGAGGAAAATGCCGGGGAGACGGAGAAGGAGGTCTACGAGGCTTACCTTCTCTATAAAGAAAAGGTCTATGAGCGGCTCACCGAGGAGCTGACCCAGACCCTCACCCCCTACAACAAGCTGTCCGATGAATACCAGGTATATCAGAGCCGCATCGTCAGCCTGCTGAACGACCAGGGGATCATCGAGACCGAGGAGGTGGATACCACCGACGCCACCTACCTGGACTGGACGCGGAACGAGGTGATCAGCCTGAACGAATACCTGAAATACTGTATCGCCCGGAACTGGATCGACGTGAGCAAGCTGGACTTGGGCGACCGGTACTCAGATTCCGAGGAGATCTACGGGAAGATCCTGGAATATATCCTTCAGATGGTGGACAGGAATACGGAATTTCAGAAGCGCATCTATAAATACATGCTGTTGTCCGACGTGATTTCCGGGCGGCAGGTATGCCAGATCCTCTGTGAGCAGAAGCTGGTGGACGTGCCGGCGGAAGCGGAGGAGGCCCTTTTTAACGGAAAGCTCAGCGCTTATCAGTTTATGATGGACCGGATCAAAAACCTGGACATCACTCCGGCCCAGCTGGCCCTGGATCCCTGCAACGCTTCCGTGGTCATAACGGATGTAAACAGCGGTGCGGTCCTGGCGCTTGTTTCCTATCCGGGATACGACAACAACATGATGGCAAACTCCATCAACGCGGAGTATTATGCAAAGCTGAACGCGGACAAGTCGAATCCCCAGTATAACTACGCGACCCAGTCCACCCTGGCCCCCGGTTCCACATTCAAGATGGTGATGGCTGCGGCCGGGCTGATGGAGGGGGTCATCGACCTGAACAGCAGGGTCACTTGTACCGGCCTGTATACCAACCTGTCAGATTCCCCGCCCAGGTGCTGGAAGACCACAGGACATGGGACGGAGACGGTGACCACGGCGATCCGGGATTCCTGCAACTTTTTCTTTTACGAAGTGGGATACCGTCTGGCCACAAGGGAGGGAAGCTACAGCGAGTCCTCCGGGCTGGAAGCCCAGAGCAAGTACGCCGCGCTTTTCGGCCTGACGGAAAAGTCCGGCATCGAGCTGTCCGAGGCGGCGCCCATTATGTCCACGATAGACCCGGTCCGTTCGGCCATCGGCCAGGGTACGCACAGCTATACCACGGCAGGGCTTGCCCGCTATGTGGCGACGGTGGCAAACGGAGGGACCTGTTATGACCTGACGCTGATCGACAAGGTCACGGATCCCCAGGGCGGCCTGATCATGGAACAGCAGCCGAAGGTGCACAACACGGTGGAAATGCCGCAGGAATACTGGGATGCCATCCACAAGGGTATGCGGCAGGTCGTGGAAAACAAAACGTATTTCGGCGACCTGGCGGTGCATGTGGCCGGGAAGACCGGTACCGCCGAGCAGACGAAAAGCCGCCCGAGCCATGCGCTCTTTGTCTGCTATGCGCCCTATGAGCAGCCGGAGATCGCCATCGCCACCCGGATCCCCTTTGGCTATTCTTCGGACAATGCGGCCCAGGCCACCAGGGACATCATCATGTATTATTACGGGATCGCGGAGGACGAACTGATCACCGGTACGGCGGATATGCCGGAGGCCGGGATCACTAATGAGATGTAAAAGGCATGTGCGTTTTTGCAGAAGCCGTAAACGCGGCAGAATGTGAGGATGTGAAGATATATGAAGGATCTGGTACTTATCAAAAGCTTTCCAAACGGCATCACCATCCATCTCGACCCGGAGACTCCCTTCGAGGAGATCCTGAGGGAGATCGCGTACAAGTTTTCCGAGGCCAGGACATTTTTCGGAAGGGCGTCCGTGGCCCTGTCCATCGAGGGCAGGGAGGTCACGGATCCGGAGGAGATACGGATCCTGGACGCCATTCACGCCAACAGCGATCTGGTCATTATCTGTATCGTAGGAAGGGATGAGGCCACCAACAAGAATTTTATCAAGGCCCTGGCCCATATGGAGAAAAAGCTCTCCGGCGGCGAGGACGGGCAGTTCTTTAAGGGAAGCCTGAAAAATAAGGAAGTCCTGGAGACGGAGAACAGCATTATCGTGCTGGGGGACGTCTATCCCGGAAGCGCCGTGATCAGCGCCAGGAATGTGATCATTCTCGGCGGCCTGTACGGAGAGGCATACGCCGGGGGGAACGGCCAGGAGGGGGCCTTTGTGGCAGCGCTTGAAATGGAGCCGGAGAGAATCAAGATCGGCGATTTCAAATACAGACCAGGAAAACAGTCGAAGTGGGGCATACGCCCTAAGGTACAGCCGAAAATCGCATATGTGAAAAACGGGAAGATAACCTTTGAAGCGCTTACGAAAGACTTACTGAGCACCTTTTAGAGTGAGTCAGCACTCAGAACGTGCGAGGCGGACGACAAAAAGGATAGGAGGATAGGAAAATGGAGAATCAGTTTTCCGCGGAGCAGAATGGCTCCGAAGTTATTGTCGTCACTTCAGGAAAAGGCGGTGTGGGAAAAACCACCACATCCGCAAACGTAGGTACCGGCCTGGCAAAGCTGGGCAAGAAGGTCTGTCTTATCGACACGGATATTGGGCTGCGCAATCTGGACGTGGTCATGGGCCTGGAAAACCGGATCGTCTATAATCTGGTGGACGTGGTGGAGGGCAGCTGCCGGGTGAAGCAGGCGCTGATCCGGGACAAGCGCCATCCGGGGCTGTATCTGATGCCCTCGGCCCAGACCAGGGACAAATCGGCGGTGACG
>CANPYT010000095.1 GCA_947588705.1 uncultured Acetatifactor sp.
GGGAAACAGGTAAAAGTATGCCCGATTCATCTATAATGTTAGAGCTTTGCGAAATATTGGGAATCACAGTAAACGAGCTGTTAAGCGGAGAGGAAATTGACATGGAAAGTTTTGAAGAAAAGGCAGATGAAAATTTGATTGCTTTGAAAAGAAAAGACGAAAATAACATGACAAAGAATGTGATTATTTCAATTTTGTTTTCAGTAACTCTTCTGATAGGGATTATGGTATGTATCATCTGCAATATTGCAATATCCGGTAATTTGACATGGTCACTAATCCCGGTCAGTTCTATTATTTTTGCATGGGTTATATCTTTTCCAAGCGTTATATTGGGAAAAAGAGGGGTTATTATAAGTTTAATATCATTAAGCGTTTTTATCATTCCCTATTTGTTTTTGTTAGGCAATTTAATAAAAGTGAAAGAGGTATTTTCAATTGGCGCAGCAGTGGCGGCGACTTCCATCGTTTTCTTATGGATAATAGCTGCAATATTTTACCGCATTGGAAAAACAAGGAAGTTAATCGCTTTAGGAGTAACTTTTTTGTTAGCTATCCCATTCGTGATCATTGTCAATGTAATACTGTCGAAAATGATAGAGGCGCCTATTTTTGATGTATGGGATATGTTGTCTATCTTTATATTGTTGATATTTGCATTTGTTTCTTTTATTTGTGACTATGCTAAGAAAAAAGGCTTGATGAAGTAATAAAAAAGGATTTCGGTTCCCATACATCAAGAAATCTTTTACATTTTATAATGCCAACGGCACCCTGCTATAAATAGGGTGCCGTTTCCTCAGATACTATTTCCCAACCATTATCTTTCCAGCAAAATATACGCCCTTTACATCTATTTTGATACTACGATTCTTTTCTCGTCAGGGCAAACCCGATCATGGCCCCTAAAAAGATAAAAGGCGAAACCCTGGCAAACAGCCATTCAAATGAGTGGAAGAATGTTCCGATAATGGCAGTTTCGGGGTCGCTAAAATCCCAGCTCAAGTAAGGGCTTCCCAGCACTATTAACACAGCAGAAAGGATCACAATACCTGCACAAAGCATAATAAAGAGCCAATGAAATATTTTTCTTCTTGCCGCCTTTCCCTGAGCAAGCTGCATGTTTATTATCTCCAGCTTTTCAGATATCGTCTTTAAATCATCTGTCTGGGGGCATGTCATCGTCTCTCCAAGCAAAGTGCTCACAGGCGTTTCAAGCACTTCTGAAATAGAGATCAGCATTTCAGAATCCGGAACAGACAACCCTTGCTCCCATTTAGAGATCGTTTGCCGTACCACATTCAACTTAATGGCCAGCTCCTCTTGTGAAAGCCCTTTTGATTTTCTTAGCTTTTTAATGTTTTCATTTAGCATTGGAAATACGCTCCTCTCTTTTTTTGTTACCGCTATTGTACCGAAATCTGGCCGTTGCCACAAGCAACGCAAATTAACAATCCATAAAAATCAAAAAAAGCTTTTATTTTATCAAATATTCTCAAACTTCGCACATTAAATACGCCTATGCACATTGATAACTGAATGACTGTCAGATATTGAATTTTCAACGTGCATAGCTAAATTTATGTGCGATGTTTCTACATAATTATACTACAAATCAACCGAAAATCCAAGACTTGCAGTTTCTGTACCGGATCGCTTATAATCACTATAACAATGTAAATTGAGGGGGTTCAGCATGGTTTTTGGGGAATTCAGGGAGATACTGTTTTTTCGTGATGTTGAGGAAATGATACGGTTTGAGGCGGGACTGCGCACCCGCTTGAAACCTGACGAATCGGAAAAAGCATGGGAAGAGACGGCGGTTTTTATCAGATCAAAAATCGCCGATAAAAAGGAGTTCCTCCGGCGGCTTGAAGATTATGCCCAAAATGGGAAACCTGTTTGGTATGCCGGCAGAAATCCCTGCTGCGATGACCTTTCAGATGATCAGCTTATTAAATCATATTTGAATCTATTTCGAGGCGCCAAGTACGAAAAAATGCTTGCAAAGGCTTTATGGGCAACGCACATTGATTATTATGCAGAAAAAGCTCTTGAAAACGGTAAAATGACGCTCGAGCTGACCGTCGGAGCAGGATTAGGAACTGCAGCTGTCGCATCAAAAATGACTGACAGCGACTTTCTGACCTGCGTTGACATCGACTTTATCTGTGCCAAAAACGCCGACGGGATACTGTCACATTATGGAAAACGTGGTTTCGGGATAGCATCATCGCTGTGGAATCTGCCCTTTGACGATGAAACATTTTTCACTGTCTGCTCGCACTTCGGCATTGATGAATGCCGTGAAATTGGCACGGTACTAAGCGAAGCAGTGCGCGTTCTGAAACCGGGCGGCAGGATCGTGCTTGCATCGAATGAAAGCGGATACCGCCGCACAAAGCCTTATTTTGATATGTATGGCATAGACCGGCCGGAGGCTATGAAATTGCTAAGGCAGGTAAGGCATTATGCGGATAAGCAACAGCTTGACAGCATCATGTCAGGCTTTGGGCTGACTGAGATCAGTTGTAAAAGTTTCGGCGAAAGATATGTCGCGGTGTATAAGAAAAAGTAATAAAACAAAATACTTTACTTTCCATTCTTCGCATATCTTACAGCTATATCCTGTTTTTACTTATATCACAGATTTAAAACTCCGCAAAATCGGAAAGGTATCTCTTGATTTATGTGCTATACTATATAAGCAGCCGCAAAAGTAGTTCATTTATCGCGTGGATTGCGAATTTATTTTACTCAACTGTAAAATTAGTCCACTCAATATGATCATAAACCATGACATCGTTCGGCTTGGTCATTCCGAGCTTTTCATAAAACGGAACGGCATTTTCATTCACACAAGTGTACATTACGATATTTTTCGTTCCGCCTGCTAAGTCATGCATTTTTCTGACCAACACCGTTCCAATACCCTGGCCCGTACATTCACGAACGACTCCTAAATCTGTAATAAAAAGCCAATACGCAAAATCCGTTATACCAAAGCAAACGCCGATTATATCCCTGTTTTGGTTTCTTGCAACTAAAGCTGATAGAAACTTTATTCACAAGGATTTCAATCCTCTCTTTAAAATGTTCTTTCGGATATTGCGATCCTAAATCCGTCTTTTTTAAAAATTCAATATATTGTTCACTACACCCGAAAAGAGGGAATCAGATTGCATTAAAATCCGCATAAAACCTCAGCTTTTCCGGGGCTTTCACCGCAGTTCATAAGGCGTCATCTGGTACACGTAATAGTTCAGCCAGTTGCAATAGAGATCGTTGCTGTGCGACCTCCACTGCAGCAGCGGCTTCTGCTCCGGGTCATCCCCGGGGAAATAATTGTACGGCACCTGGATAGGCAGCCCTTTGCCCAGATCCCGCTGATATTCGTTCCGCAGGGTATACCTGTCATATTCGGGATGCCCGGTCACAAAAATCTTCTTCCCCTCCTCGGCAATAGCAAGAAATACCCCAGCCTCCTGGGATTCCGCAAGCACCGTCAGTTCCTTGCAGGCGTGGATGGCTTCCGCCGGAGTTTCCGTATGGCGGCTGTGGGGGGCAAGAAACACATCGTCAAACCCGCGCACTAAGGGGATCTTGCGGTTTGCCACCCTGTGCTCATAGATGCCGAACAGCTTCTGCGGGAGAGCCTTTTTGTTGATCCCATAATAATAGTACAGCCCGGCCTGGGCCGCCCAACAGATGTGCAGCGTGGACGTCACGTGCTCCTGCGCCCAGTCAAATATCTCGCAGATCTCCTCCCAGTAATCCACTTCCTCAAAGGGGATGTCCTCCACCGGCGCACCTGTGACGATCATGCCGTCAAACCTTCTGTGCCGGATCTCATCCAGCGTGGTATAAAATTTGTTCAGATGGCTGGCCGGCGTATTCACCGAGACATGGCTTTTTACGTTCATAAACGTCACTTCCACCTGCAAAGGCGTGTTGGACAACGCCCTCAGCAGCTGCAGCTCCGTGTCCTGCTTGATAGGCATATTGTTCAGGATCAATACCTGAAGGGGGCGGATATCCTGGTGGACCGCCCGGAATTCATCCATCACAAAAATATTTTCATTTTCCAGGATCTCCTTTGCGGGGAGATCGCTCTGCGTCTTGATCGGCATATCTCTCAATCCTCTTGTTTCTTTTTTATTTCTGCGGACAATGGGAGGCCCGCCCTTTTTGCATCGCGCCGTGCCAACGGGGCACAATGCCGGGAAGCTGTTTTTTTCCCTTTCAGCCCGTCTGCACCGGTATGTCATACTGCTCCAAAAAAGCATCCTCCGTCAGGACGGGCACACCAAGCTCCCTGGCCTTCCGGTTTTTGGTGGAAGAAGATGTGCTGTCATTATTGATCAGGCAGACTGTTTTTCCCGTGACGGTTCCCGTCACCTTGCCTCCGCGTTGCTCGATCAGCTCCTTCAGGTCATTACGGCTGGCAAAATGGTTCAGGCTTCCCGTGACCACAAAGCTCATCCCCTGCAGCGTCCGGTTTTCTTCTTCCGCCTGCGGGATCTCAATGTGCAGCTCTTCCAACAGATGATCCAGCTTCCTCTGATTTTCCTCATCCCGCATATAAGCCGTAAAAGCGGCGGCGATCACCTCTCCCACGCCGTCCACAGCGCTCAGGGTCTCCTCGTCCGCCGTCCGCAGCTTTTCCATGCTGAAGTCAAAATGGCGGCACAGTACCTTGGCGTTTGCGACCCCGATGTTTTCGATCCCCAATCCGTATATCAGCCGCGGAAGCGTGGTCTCCCTCGCCCTCTCTATGCTTTCCAGAAGGTTCCGGCAGGATTTCTCCCCAAAGCCGTCCATCTCCTCGATCTGCTCCCGGTACCTCGATAACCGGAACAGATCCGCATATTCCTGAATAAAGCCCCTGTCCACCAGCTTTTCCAGCGTTGCCTCGGAAAGTCCGTCAATATTCAGGGCATCCCTGCTCACGAACAGCGTAAATGCCTTGATCTGCTTCGCCGGACATGCCTCGTTGACGCAGTACAGGGTCTGGACTTCATTCACCTGCCGGATCTGGGTCCTGCCGCCGCAAACCGGACAGGTTTCCGGGATCTCCAGCGTATCGCTGCCCGTCAGGTTCTCCGCGATCTGAGGGATGATCATATTTGCCTTGTACACGGTGATGCGGTCGCCGATCCCCAGCCTCAGAGACCGCAGGATGCTGATATTGTGCACGGAAGCCCTGCTCACCGTGGTGCCCTCCAGCTCCACCGGCTCGAAGATAGCGACGGGATTGATCAGGCCCGTGCGGCTGGCGCTCCACTCTACCTCCTTCAGCACGGTCTCCCTGAGCTCATCCGCCCACTTAAAAGCTATGGAGTGCCGCGGGAACTTAGCCGTCCTGCCCAGCGACTGGCCGTAGGCTATGTCCTCATATGTCAGCACAAGGCCATCGGAAGGGATATCATAAGTTCCAATCTTTTTCTCGAAAAAAGCCACCCTGTCCAGGATGTCCTCCTCCGTCACCCTATAGTGCTCCACCACCTGAAATCCCTGCTCCGCCAGGAAGCGGAATTCTTCTTCCCGGGAATTGTGGAAGTCCATCCCTTCGGCGCTTACCAGGGTGAACGCGTAAAGCTGTACGTTCCTCCTGGCCGTGACCTCGTTGTTCAGCTGCCGGACGGAGCCGCTGCACAAATTCCGGGGATTTTTGTATTTTGCCTCCGCGTCCTGGATCTCCCCGTTGATCCGCTCAAAATCCGAATAACGGATCACCGCCTCCCCCCGCAGCACGAGCCGTCCGCGGAAGGCAATAGACAGGGGAAGATTTTTAAACATCCTGGCGTTGCCGGTGACTACCTCGCCGATCTCCCCGTTGCCCCTGGTAACCGCTTTTGCAAGTTTTCCGTCATTATAAGTGAGTACAATCGTCAATCCGTCCAGTTTCCAGCTCAAAATTGCAGGATGGCCCTGCAGCCAGTCTCTCAATTCCTCCCGGCTTTTGGTCTTCCCCAGAGACAGCATGGGAACCTCATGGCGTTCCTTCGGGAGCTCCTCCACCGCCTCATATCCCACATTGACCGTGGGGCTGTCCGTCAGCACAAGCCCCGTCTCCTTCTCCAACGCCTGAAGCTCATCGTACAGGGCATCATACTCCCGGTTGCTCATAATTTCCCTGTCCTCGGCATAATACGCTTTTGCCGCCCGGTTCAGGGTCTCCACAAGATACTTTATCCGCTCTGTCTTTTCACATTCCATTCGATACCTCTTCCATACGCTTCCATTCGATACTTTATCCCAAAATTCCCAGTCCGCCAAATCCGCCGCGCCCTGGCCATCCGCGCCGCTCCATACCGTCTGCAGCCCGCAAAACCGCCTGCATTACGTCATGCCATCCGCAGCCCGCCCGGCTATCCGCTCCGCGCCAAACCATTTGCAAAACAAAAGATCAGCCCTGCCCGGCCCCATGATCCGGCCGCAATCCGCATTCCTGATACAGTCTTTCCACTTCTTCCGCCGGCAATTCCCTATATTCCCCCGGTTTCAGGCCGTCCAGCGTCACATGCATCACCCGCACCCGTTTCAGGCTTTTCACCCGATAACCGCATGCCTCGCACATGCGCCGGATCTGCCTGTTGATACCCTGGGTCAAAATAATGCGAAAGGTATATTTCCCCGTTTTTTCCAAACGGCACTCCCTGGTCGTGATCCCGAGATCCTTTAAAAAGATACCCCCCGCCATCCTGGATAAAAAAACATCTGTTATCTCCTTGTCCACCTTCACCAGATATTCTTTTTCGCGCCGGTTTGCCCCCCGCATCATGGCCTGGATCAGATCCCCGTCATTACTGAGAAGCAGAAGCCCCTCCGAATCCCGGTCCAGTCTGCCGGCATAGGTGACGCGCATGGGATAACGGATGAGGTCGGACAGCTTTTTTTCCGCGTGGGGGTCTCTCTCGGTACAGACCACTCCCACAGGTTTATAAAAAGCCAGCACCACCGTCTTTTCCCTGGCTGTGACCGGCTTGCCGGAAACCATGACACGGTCCAGCTCCCCCACACACTGCCCCGGCGCCGCAGTCACGCCGTTGATCTGTACTTTCCCCTGCTCGACCAGACGGTCCGCTTCCCTGCGGGAGCAGACGCCGCTGTGGGCCAAGAATTTATTGATCCGCATCGTCTCCATGATCGTTCCCCAAATTTTCCATTTCCCATCCCCATAGCCCGTTGGCAGGATCCCATGCCTTAACGCCTATGACATGCCAAAACACCCATGGCAGGCAAGAACGCCTATGGATGATTATAACAACTTTCTTCTCCAAACGCCACCCTTATCCAGGTAGAAAAAGGGAGGCATTACACCTCCCCCTGTGCGCCTTTTTCATAAAAGGCGAAATCGTTCTTGCCGTTCTTTTTCACCTGAGACATTGCCGCATCCGCAAAGATGATCAATTCCTCCAGATCCTCCGTATCCTTGGGATAGGAAGCGATCCCGATACTTCCGCAGACCTTTGTCTTCGTCTTGTTCAGCAAAAAAGGCTTGGCAAAGATCTGACGGCACTGGTAGGCTGTCTTTTCCACGATTTTTTCCTGGCTGCTCTGCAGAAGAAGGATAAATTCGTCTCCCGCATAGCGGTATGGCGTCAGGATCTGCGACTCCATTTCCTTCATCCGCGCCGCCACCTGCTGAAGCGCCTCATCTCCCGCCGTGTGGCCCATGGAATCGTTGATATGCTTGAAATCGTCGATATCCATCATGATCACAGTACAGGGTATCTTCTTGGAGATCATTCCCGTCAGATCGTCCATAAACTTGCTCCGGTTGGATATTCCCGTGAGGAAATCGTGCTGTGCAGCCGTCTCTATGGTCTTCCGTGCGCTTTCCAGCTGGCTGAGCAGCTTCCTGCGGCGCATATTGTCAATGAACACCCCTAAGCTGATACAGGCAAGCGCCGCCAGAAGGACGATTCCGGGGATCAGGACGGCGCGGTACCGTTCAAAAAAGCCTCCCTCATCGTTGACGATCTCGGCCCCCGCCGGAAGGATCGACTTGCTGATATGGAATTTATCCAGAACCTTCTTGTCCACGCAATAAATGTTGGGGCTTTCTCCCGCCGCGTCCATCTGCGCGATGTCCGCCCCATCTATGATCTCCGTGGCGATCTGTGCCGCGATCCTGCCGGACTCCTTCATGGAGACCACATAACCTCCGAGGATCCCCTCACCGACGCCGCCCTCCACCATCCGGATCACGGGAACCCTGGCCAGCTCCCCCAGCATCGCCACCGACTCCCGGTTCGTATACTGCTTTCCGCTTGCATCCTCCGTCATCACAACGTAGATCAGGATGCTGTCCTCGCTCACGGACTGGATCGCCTGCTGCAGCTTGCTGCTTGGCATCACAGAAGTATTGATCTCGCTGAATATAAGCTGAGGGAAAGCTTCCGCATAACTGTAAAAGCGCTTCCGCTCCGCCTCGCCGGTAATGGTGTCGTCCAGGATCGCCACCACCTTTGTGGCGCCGGGGTTGATCATCAATCCAAGCTCGATGTTCTTCTCCACGGAAAGCTTTTCCACAACACCCGTTATATAAGGATCGGCCTCAGCCTCTGCCGCCAGCTCCTCATCATTCACCCCTTCATAGACCAGGGGGATGCCGTCAAAGATCTCCTCCTGGTACTCCATGGCAAACAGCAGGGCCGCGTCATCCCCCAGGATCACCACGTCATAGGGCTCCACATGCTCCATGCGGTACTTCAGGCCGTCGTGAAACAGCTGCAGCGCCTCTTCCTCGTCCACGCGCTTGGTGTCCATAAATTCAAAATCCAGGACAACACCGGGATCCAGGCCCCCCTGTATCCCCTCGATCTGCATCTGGACCGTGTCCCAGGCATAAGAATAAGAGCTGATAAAAAGCACTCTCCCCCCGTTTTCCTCAGCATGGGCATCCAGGCTTGCGGCGAACAGGCAGACCCCCATGAAAAGCCCCCGCAGCAGCCCAACTATGTATTTATACATTTTTTCTTTTGCCATACCCATTCCCCAATAATAAGATATTCTCATTTTAACACTTTTATCTGTAAATTCAAGGATTATTTGTGCAATCTCAGGGTTCTTTCATGAAGCACCAAATAAGCCCCGTCTTCCGTCGTAGTACTAGGATTTTTCCGTCGTTTTTGAACCGAAAGTCATCTACGGATTATTAGAAAATC
>CANPYT010000096.1 GCA_947588705.1 uncultured Acetatifactor sp.
GCCATCTTATGAGCAAAGGTAGGCGCACAGCGCCGGAAAGCGCGTAAGCGCGGCTTTGCGAATGGCGCGGGCTGAACTGTTACGTTACCTATTACAACAAACCGTCGCAATTTTGTCACAATTTTTTGAAGGGCTCCATATACTGGGCCGCGGTACCAAGCTCTTCCTCGATGCGCAGGAGGCGGTTATACTTTGCCACCCTGTCACTTCTGCAGGGTGCGCCGGTCTTGATCTGGCCCGTGTTCCAGGCAACGGCAAGATCCGCGATCGTGGTGTCCTCCGTCTCCCCGGAGCGGTGGGAGATGACCGCCTTGTACCCGTTCTTATGGGCCATCTCCACCGCTTCAAACGCCTCGGTGAGAGTGCCTATCTGATTTACCTTCACCAGGATCGCGTTGGCCGTGCCAAGCTTGATCCCCGCATCCAGCCGCTTCGTGTTGGTGACAAACAGATCGTCTCCCACAAGCTGCACCTTCTCCCCCAGCCTCTGGGTCATCTTCTGCCAGCCCTCCCAGTCATCCTCCGCCAGGCCATCCTCAATGGAAAGCAGCGGAAAGCGCTCCGTAAGGTTCTCATAATAAGCGATCATCTCGTCAGTATCCCGGACCACATCCTGACCCTTCTGTCGGCTCTCACCCGGAAAATGGTACATGCCTGTCTTCTCGTTGTACAGCTCGCTGCTGGCGGCATCCATGGCGATCTTAATGTCCTGCCCCGGCGTGTACCCGGCCGCTTCCACCGCCCGAACCAGAAAGCCCAGTACGCTCTCCGCGTCCGGCAGGTCCGGCGCAAAGCCGCCCTCATCCCCAACTCCCGTGGATAGCCCTTCTTCCTGAAGGAGCTTTTTCAGATTATGATAGACCTCAGCGCAGATCCGCAGGCCGTCCGCAAAGGTCTCCGCCTGCACCGGCATGATCATGAATTCCTGGAAATCCACCGTATTGGCCGCATGTTTCCCGCCGTTCAATATATTCATCATCGGCACCGGGAGCTGCCTTGCGCCCACGCCCCCAAGGTATCGGTACAGCGGCATGGACAGCGCCTTCGCACAGGCCCTGGCGCAGGCCAGGGACACGGCCAGGGTGGCATTCGCCCCCAGGTTCCCCTTGTTCTCCGTGCCGTCCAACTCGACCAGCATCCTGTCGATAAAGACCTGCTCCAAGGCGTTCCTGCCCGCCAGCGCCGACGCGATCTTCTCATTGACATTCTTGACGGCATGCTGCACCCCCAGCCCAAAATATCTTGTTTCCCCGTCCCGCAGCTCCACCGCCTCAAAACGCCCCGTGCTGGCGCCGGACGGCACCGCGGCGCGTCCTCCGCTGACCTTTCCGTCTGCGAGGCTGCGGACTACGACCTCCGCTTCCACAGTGGGATTCCCCCGGGAGTCAAGGATCTCCCGGGCATGAACAGCCTTGATTTCCAAATAAACGGACATAAAAATTCCTCCTTCAGGGATTGATTCTGATTAGGAATCAGTATAACCCCCGGGGAGGAATTTATGCGCGGATCAGTAAGCTTTTCCGGCCAAGATCTCGCAGTAGTCCTTATAATTTTTTTCAAGAAGGGCGGGCGTATCCAGGCCATAAGGGCATTTTGCCTTACAGCTGCCGCAGTGAAGGCATTTTTCGATACGGCGCATTTTTTCCTGGACCTCCGGCGTCAGCTGGGCCGCGGAGGGCGATCGCCGGATCAGCAGGCTCATCCGGGCGCAGTTGTTGATCTCGATCCCAGCCGGGCAGGGCATACAATAGCCGCAGCCCCGGCAGAAATCCCCCAGAAGCTCTTCCCTGTCATGGCGGATCACAGCCTCCAGCTCCTCTGTCATGACCGGCGGTTCATGGATATATGACAAAAACTCGTCCAGCTCGCTCTCCCTCTGGACGCCCCAGATCGGAAGCACATTGTCATACCGGGCCAGAAAGGCATACGCCGCGGCGGAATTGGTGATCAGGCCGCCGGAGAGCGCTTTCATGGCGATAAATCCCATATCCGCATCCCCGCATTCTTTCACCAGTTCTATATCCTTTTCTGTGGCCAGATAGCAGAACGGGAACTGCAGCGTCTCATACAGGCCGCTCTCAATGGCCTCGTGCGCCACGCTGAGGCGGTGGTTGGTGATGCCGATATGACGGACCATGCCCTTGTCCTTAGCCTCCAGCATCGCCTCATAAAGGCCGCTGCCATCCCCGGGCCTGGGGCAGAATGCCGGATTGTGGAATTGGTAAATGTCGATATATTCGGTGCGCAGGTTGTGAAGAGAGGTCTCAAGGTCCTTCCAGAATCCCTCCGCCGTCGTGGCGCCGGTCTTGGTGGCGATAAATATCTTCTCCCGCATTCCCTGGAATGCCTGGCCCAGCTTCTCCTCGCTGTCCGTGTACCACCGGGCCGTGTCGTAAAAAGTGACGCCATTGTCATATGCTTTCCGCAGAAGCCTTACCGCTTCCTGGGAGGAAACGCGCTGAATGGGCAGCGCCCCAAACGCGTTCTTCTCCACCGTGATCCCTGTCTTTCCCAACGTTACCTTTGCCATAAAAAATTACCTCCTCAGAATGATCATATGATCCGTTTCCACTGCGGGCACATCCCCATACCGTTCCCTGATCCAGTCAAACAGCGCCTGGCTCTCCATAGTCATACCCCAGGACAGGCCGTAGGCCGGATCCTGCGCAAACGTCTTGTCAAACACGATCACGTCCGGTATGCGGTCGGGATGTTCCTCATAATAATACACATACATCTCATTAAAGACGGCCGTTCCCTGGGTGGACGCCGTGGCGGGAACAGCCCCCGTCTCCACATAGACCAGGCTCTCGGCTCCGATATAGAGAAGCCTGTCGCCCTCTTTCACATAGCCCTTCAGCTGCCGGTAATTGTCATTCCAGATCCCGGCCCTTTCTTCCAAGACATAGATCCCCGCCTCCGGCCCGGCCTCCATCCTTTCCATCGGCGCAAGGACCGTTACCGGCAGGCATCCCGTCACCCGGACCAACAACAGCCTGCACACCATAAGCCCTGCAAACACGCCCGCCGCCACGGCCCGCCACAGGACGGAAACATAGGCTTCCCAAATGTCCTTCCTCCCGCTTTCCTTCCCCCATTCCGCAAAGATCACAAAACTTCCCAGCACCCCTGTAAAAGCCTTGGAATATGCCACATTGGTTCCCATATTGGTGACAAAAAGCACCGCCGGAACTGCCATAACCGCCGGAAGCACACCGAAAAGCAGCCAGGGCGCCATCCGGTCAAAATGCCTCGCTCCCAGGACCAGGGCCGGGATCAGGACGGATACGTACCGTATCTGGCAGAAAAACTGGTTTTCATCCCCGGCCAGGAATCCCCACAGCGCATATACCTGCAGGCCCAGCGCCGCAAACAGCGTCACCGTGGCCAAAAAGGATTCCGGCCTTCCCCGCAAAGCCGCCTCCGCCCCGGGGGCCGTGGCCTGTGCCCCGCCGGATACCCCCTTTCCCCTTCCGGGAGTTCCGAAAACCTCGGACAACTGTATTTCCCTGCCTCCCGCGCCCTTGGAAAGGAACCCCCGCAGCAGCCAAAACATCAGGGCAGAAACCGCCGCCCCAAGGAGAAACCCAAGGTAAACCCTGCCCTCCTGCCAAAACTGTGCCCCGTACATCCTCCATTTCTCCCCCATGGAATACATCCCGTGAGACGTATCCATAAAGAGATAGGAAAGATCATGCAGCAGTTCCCCCGGGGAAAGACAGTCCAGCAGGACGCCAAGGAACATCAGGCCCCAGGCCAGCGCCCCCGCCGTAAAAACCAGGCAGCCCCGCAGGATCTCCGCTCCGCGGGCCCCGAAATACCGTCTTTCCAGCACCCCGATCCCCGCCACATACAGCGGGTATAGAAGGATCATTGTCGGATAGCACATCATGCTGACTGTCAGGAATACCCCCCCGAAAAAGAGAAGCAGCCTTTTCCTCTTCCCGGTAAAATACCGGACAAGCAAAAGCAGGATGCACAACAGGCACCAATAACACATCAGCTCAAATTCCGGCATCTGTATCCACTTTGGCAGATAGTTTAAATGCAGCGCCATGACACAGAACGCCCAAAAATTACCCATATTCCGACGCAGCTGCCAAAACAGGGCCAATCCCAGGGCGGAGTGGATCAGGATCCCCGCCGCCCTCAGATAAATGACCAGATAATCCCCGTTTCCGCGTATATGAAGATAAGGCGCGGCAAGCCAGGCGGCCAAAAACGCGCTGAACTGATGCGGCTCCCACATGTCCCTGAGCAGCCTGTCTCCCTTTGCAAGCCGGTACCCCAGCGCCACCGCATAAGACTCATCTATATCAAGGCTGATAAAAACTGCCTTTCCAAAGGCCAGAAAAGTCAGCAGCACTATGACGGCGCAGACTGCCCTTCGGATGCTTTTCGTTTTATTGACGCTCATGTCAGAAACCTTTCCGCCGACCGCGGCATCCCGCTTCCGGCTCCCATCTCCGGTTCACAGCATTCCGATCAGGCTGCCCGCCGCTTTCACCAGAAACGCAAACAGCCAGGCTATAACGCATTGTCCGGCGATCACCGCCACAGCCCATTTCCCGCCAAGCTCTCTCCGTATCGCCGCCACCGCCGCCACACAGGGGGTATACAGCAGGCAGAATGTCAGCAGGGCCAAAGTGGAGACAGGGTCAAGCACCGTGCCAAGCCCCGCGCCGCCGAACAGGATCGTCAGAGTGGAAACCACGCTTTCCTTTGCCATAAAGCCGGTGATCAGCGCGGTAGAGATCCTCCAGTCTCCAAACCCGAGAGGACGGAATACCGGCGCCACCGCTCCCGCCGCCAGCGCCAGGATGCTGTCCTGGGAATCCGCCACCAGATTCAGCTGAAAATCAAAATTCTGCAAAAACCAGATCACAATCGTGGCCACAAAAATCACCGTGAACGCCCTCTGCAAAAAATCCCTGGCCTTCTCCCACAAAAGCTGCGCCACATTCTTCGCCCCGGGCAGCCGATAGTTCGGCAGTTCCATCACAAAGGGGACCGCCTCCCCCTTAAACAAACTGTTTTTTAAGATAAGGGCCATCAGGATCCCCACAGCGATCCCGCCAAAATACAGCGCAACCATGATCAGGCCGCTGTGTTCCGGGAAAAAAGCCGCCGCAAAAAAGCCGTAGATCGGCAGCTTGGCCGTACAGCTCATAAACGGCGTCAGGAGGATCGTCATCTTCCGGTCCCGCTCGGAGGGCAGCGTCCTGCTGGCCATGACTCCCGGGACCGTACATCCGAACCCGATCAGCATAGGCACGATGCTCCGCCCGGAAAGGCCGATCTTTCGCAGCAGCTTGTCCATGACAAAGGCCACCCGCGCCAGATAGCCGGTATCCTCCAGAAGAGACAGGAAAAAGAACAGCGTCACGATAATGGGCAGGAAGGACAGCACACTCCCCACACCGCTGAAAATACCGTCCACCACCAGGGAACGGAGCACCCCGTTTACCCCCCAGGACTCCATGGCCCGCCCGGCCCATTCCGTGACCAGGCCGATCCCGCTCTCCAGCCATCCCTGAAGACAGGCGCCGATCACGCTGAATGTCAGCCAGAACACCAGCGCCATGATCCCCACGAAAAACGGTATCGCCGTATATTTCCCGGTCAGGACCCTGTCGATCCTGCGGCTCCTCTCCCGCTCCCTGCTCTCTCTCGGCTTCACCACACAGGCATCCACCAGCTTCGCGATAAAAGCAAACCGCATGTCGGCTATGGCCGCCGCCCGGTCCAGGCCCCGCTCTTCCTCCATCTGGCAGATTATATGCTCCAGCATCTCCCGCTCGTTTAAAGACAGCTCCAGCGCCTTAAGCACCCTCTCGTCTCCCTCCACCAGCTTTGTGGCGGCAAACCGCACCGGGATCCCGGCGGATACCGCATGGTCTTCCACCAGGTGCATGATGCCGTGAAGACAGCGGTGCACCGCCCCGCCGTTCTCATTCTCGTCGCAAAAGTCTGTCCTTCCGGGCCTTTCCTGATACTTTGCCACATGGAGCGCATGATCCACCAGCTCATGGATCCCCTCATTTTTCGCCGCGGAAATGGGCACCACCGGGATCCCCAGCATGGCCTCCATCTCATTGATATAGATAGAACCGCCGTTTCCCCTGACCTCGTCCATCATGTTCAGGGCTAAAACCATTGGCACATCCAGCTCCATCAGCTGCATGGTCAGGTACAGATTCCGCTCGATGTTGGTCGCGTCCACGATATTGATAATGCCCGCCGGCTTCTCGTTTAAAATAAACTGCCGGGACACGATCTCCTCGCTGGTATAAGGCGACAGAGAATAAATCCCGGGCAGGTCAGTCACCAGCGTATCCTCATTCCCCCGGATAACGCCGCTCTTCCGATCCACCGTGACGCCCGGGAAGTTGCCCACATGCTGGTTTGCCCCGGTCAGCTGGTTAAACAGCGTTGTCTTTCCGCAGTTCTGGTTGCCCGCCAGCGCAAAAGACAAGACCGTTCCCTCGGGCAGCGGATCCTCGTCCGCCTTTACGTGATAACGGCCTCCTTCCCCCAGCCCCGGGTGCTCCCGCCTCTGCTTCCGCGCTCCGCCGGAAGAGGCCCTTTCCCCCTTCTCCGGCGGCCGCTGAAATTCGGCCGCCCGCAATTCCCGGCCCTCATCTCCGTCCTTCTTCCCGCCCTTTCCGCCTGTTTCCAGCTTTTCCACCGTGATCTGCCCCGCGTCAGCCAGGCGGAGCGTGAGCTCATATCCTCGGATCCGCAGCTCCATGGGATCGCCCATGGGCGCATATTTTTCCAGCGTGACCACCGTTCCCGGTATCACGCCCATGTCCAGAAAATGTTGCCTGAGCGCTCCATTCCCGCCCACAACGGCGATCCTTGCGCTTTCCCCAATCTCCAGTTCATTCAGTTTCATCTCTCTACCTTCTTCTGCCTGTTATCCTCAAACAGGGAACCCGCATTCCCTTTCCTACTTTACCACATAACCGCAGATATTTCTACACAGTGATGATATTTTTCGAGGGATTAATCTATGTAAACCGCCCTGCCCGCGCTTATTGTCTCCACATATCGAAATCCGGCATCATAATATATTTTCTCAGGGTGTTCCCCGTCGGGCCAATGAAAAACCGTGCGGATGCCGCGCTCTTTACACCACCTGACATAATGATAAGTTAAAGTCCTTCCTGCACCTATATTACGATGCTGTTTCGACACGAGCACATAATTTCCGCGGCAAACATTTCCATCCATGAGGCAGTACAAAAATCCGATTGGTTTCTCATCAAAATACGCTACCCAGAGCGCAGTATTGGGATTGCGAAGCGCCCTTTTTACCACTTCGATTTCCCACGGTTCTTCTGCCTCCATAAAAATCCGCACAAATGAGTTGTCCCACTTCCCGATCTTTCTCACAGCAAGATTTTCATTTGGAATAATTGTATTTTTTTCCATTATGTATTTCTTTTTTGCTTTCTTATGCTTAATCAGGTTTCATTTCATCAGTTTATGCTAATAGATATATCTTTTCCCTATCAAAGCATATCTGTGAAGTATGGTTATAAATCTGTATTATATCTTCCATCTTTTCCACAAACACTCTGGTTCCCGGATTGCCCATTACAGCAAATGCCTTTACAGCGTTCTTTTCCATTTCCATAGCGTTCTTCTGCAAATGAGCGCCTTTGTCTTGCAAGAATTCATCCGCCAGCCCCTCCTTAACTAAAGGGATATTGCCAATCAACTTTCCAACCGCTTTACAGGCAGTGCCTATACCTTTTACAGCATTTGCTCCCACTTCAGCATTTCCGAGTTTTTCTAAATACGAAGAACCCTTTCCAAATTGCATTCTGTATGTTTCAGACATATCTTGTATCTCATCTATAATTTTCCTAATATATTCTTCTTTAAAATTACCACTTAGCATGATTTCCATCAATGATGCCAATGAAAAGGTATACAACGACAGCCTGTAATACTTGAATTTCTTCTCTAAATCGGCCAATGCTGCCTTCACTTTACTTTGAGCCGCTATAAGCTGCTTTGACGAAACTGTAGCAGTGACTTTTTTCTGGTAAGCAACCATATTTTTTCGGGCGCGATTCTGAATATCCATAACTAACTTGTGGCTACTTGCCACCGAAAGCTCATTATCCCAGTTATATTTATAATTTGTTACGATTTCCATCAAAGACTCAACGTCAGCTTCAATTTGAGATTCATTTTCCACCTCAAGAAATGTAAGTATTTTTTTCTGGGTTTCTGCAATCTCTTTCATATCCTTTTCAATAGAATATAGTGCTGCTGCCATCATCATCGTAGCAGGATTGAATGCTGCTACTGTTTGTGTTGTAGCTGACAAAGGCCCCGCTTCCGCAAGCTGCACCATCTTTGAACCGCCAGCAGCAGTTTTCATTGCTCCCCATGCGTTTCCATTTTTTGCCATCTTTAAGGTATCTCCTGCCGCAGCATTTGCCACTCGGAAAAGGCCATCTGTAGCAATAGACGTCGTTTGCGTAACGGTATTAAAAGCCGGAATCAATGACGATACACCGGCCCCTAAAGCAGATAACTCAGCTATAGGAACACTTAATGCCTTGTTACTATTAATAGAGGCCCTGGCATCCGTAAGCAAACTTTCAGTAAGCTCTACCAGTCCATTTTCGCCATTAACTGTTTCAAGTTCATTAGTGTTCTTTGTACTTATTATTTCACTCATATACAACCTCCGGACTTTTGATAAACTAATGTTTCGAACATGATACCCCGGATTGTCCGCCCGGTCAAGCCCCAATTATTCTAACTTAATATCAGTTTTCGCCACCTTCGCACAGTAAAGGATACGCGCGTTTAGGTACAGACTTTGGCTTTTTCTTTACGCATCCTGCCCTCTCCAATTGTGCAACAGCCGTTGCACTTTTACTACAATCTCTTCAGCTATTCCGTCCGCAAAACCGCTGCCGCGGTTTCTCCGGCTCGTCAGTCACCCGCACTTATTAGTTCTCTTCCTCATAGGGCAGGATCAGCCAGCTGCCGGACTCCGTCACTCTGTAATATTGATCCGTCTCCGTATCCACCTTCAGCACGGGAATCCTGCCGCTTTTAAGAACCGTGCC
>CANPYT010000097.1 GCA_947588705.1 uncultured Acetatifactor sp.
TGTAAAACACTTTCATTACTATTTGTGCCGCCAACTGAAAGGCGGCGGAATGGAGATTAAAATGAGAAAATTCTGGATCGTGCTGAAATATGAGCTGAAAGAATATTTTTCCAACAAGAGCTTTATGATCATGACAGTGCTTTTGGCCCTTGTGGGAACCCTTGTGATGTTCCTGCCCAGGGTAATAGACCTGTCATCTTTTACCGGCGTACAGGTCGTGGAGAAGGAGCATAACCGGGAGGACACAGACGACGAAAAGCCTCTGTACCTTTATGTGGACGAAGCGGGGATATTGGAGGGAACCTCTTTGGACCAGATGTTTCCGACGGCGGATTGGCAGGCAGTTTCCGACAGGGAGACGCTGATCGCCGCCATTAGCCAGGAGGGAACCGAGGAAAGCGCCGGAACCGATGGCAGCGGCAAAGACACAAAAGGCTCCGACAGCCGCCAGGCGGAGGCGGGATTTGTCATCACCAGCGAGACCTCTTACGATTATTATGTGTACAATATGACTATGTCGGATGACAACACTTACGTTTTCGATGAGGTCATGCGCCAGCTTTATCAAATCCGTTACAGCCAAAAGGAAGGATGGGATCTGAATAAGATACAGGAGATGTACCATATCCCGATCGAGGTCAACGAGCAGGTATTGAATAAGGATACGCGGGAAAACTTTTGGTACAGCTATCTGTTTGTGATCGTGGTCTTTATGCTGATCGCGCTGTATGGCCAGATGATCGCCGTATCCGTCACCAACGAGAAGAGCAACCGGGCTATCGAAGTGCTTGTGACCAGTACGACCCCCAACAGCCTTTTGTTCGGAAAGGTGATCGCCGGAGCTGTGGGGGGCCTGTTCCAGGTAGGGCTGATCCTTGGGGCGCTCCTGGTATCCTACAGCGTAAACCGGGAGAGTTGGGGAGGCCAGCTGGATATGGTCCTGCATGTACCGGGCGATGTGCTGCTGACATTTGCGGTGTTCGGGCTTGGCGGTTATCTGTTCTATGCGTTCCTGTATGGGGCTATGGGAGCCCTGGTCAGCAAGACAGAGGATGTGAGCAAGAGCGCCAGCGGGTTGATGATGGTGGTGATGGTCGTATACATCATTTCACTGGTGCAGCTGGATAATGTGGAGGGGCCTGTGATCAAGATCCTCTCTTTCCTGCCGGTGAGTTCCTATAGCACCATGTTTGCCCGGATCGCCATGGGAACAGTAGCGCCGTGGGAGGTAGCGCTCTCTTTCCTGATCCTGGTCGTGTCCATTTTAGGAGCGGGCGCCCTGGGAGCGAAGTTCTATCGCATGGGAACCCTGCGGTATGGCAACCCTATACGGCTGACGACAGCGCTGAAAGAGCTGCGAAGCCAGAAATAAGCGCCGGAAGCGTACATGTGTAAAATGGGAACGCGTGGCAGCGCGGCTTCGGGAATGGCGCGGGCTGAACTTTTACAGGAACGCCAGGATCCGAAACGGTTTGTCTTGCGGAATCTGACGCGGTATGGTATGGTAAACCTAGAGACCGCAGAGCACGGGCGTATCGGATGGATTTAACGGCGCGGGAAAGGATTGTTTGACATTATGGAGACTTTGGAATTTCGGTATGACACACAGCTTTTGATCGAAGGGACAGGCTTGGACGAGGACGAGATCAGCGATTACATTACGGAGCATTTTAAAGGCGATTGCCTGTTGGCTGTGGGCGATGATGAACTGATCAAAATCCATTTCCATACCAATGAGCCATGGAAGCTTCTGGAATACGGCGCTTCCCTGGGGGAGATCTATGACATTGTGGTGGAGGACATGGATCGGCAGGCCAGGGGCCTGCATGGATGAGCGCGGCCGGCAAGAGCGGAAACCCTCTTTTTGCGGAACCCGGATCTTCGGGCTGGAGAAAAGAGGGTTTTGTAATATAAAGAACGGTGCAGAACAGGGCGGGCAGCGGATGCGTATGATAGTAAGATAGGAAGAACGTTTTGTAAAAGAGGGCAGCGGTATGGATTGCAAAGAGAGAATTCTTTCCAACGACTATTATGACGTGATCACGGATTATCCGGTGCAAATGCTGGAGGAAAACGACGGCGGGCTCTGTTATGCGAGTATCGAAAACCTTTACAGTGTCATTTATTTTAGCAGACAGCAGGTACAGAGCGCAGAGAGCTATTTTTTTGAATACCGCAGTGTGCCGAAGCTTTACGGGCTGATGCAGAGCGAACCTATAGAGGGCGGGTTTGACCCTAACAGCCTGATCGTCAGCGGGATCACACAGGTACAGCGGGAACCGTTGGCGCTTACCGGCCGCGGATGCGTGATCGCGGTGATCGACACCGGGATCCAGTATGACAATCCCATGTTCCGGAAGGAGGACGGCAGCAGCCGTATCCTGGCCATATGGGACCAGACCATCCAGACGGGAACGCCGCCGGCTGGATTTCAGTATGGAACCGAATATACCAGGGAAGATATTGACCGGGCGCTGGCAGCGGAGGATCCGTACAGCGTGGTGCCCAGCCGGGATGAAAACGGCCATGGCACGGCCATGGCAGGCGTAGCCGCGGGAAGTAAAGTACGGGGCGGGCTGGTCTATCAGGGGGCGGCTCCGGACGCGGATATCGTGGTGGTAAAGCTGAAGGAGTGCAAACAATATTTTCGGGATTTTTATATGATTCCACAGGATGTGCCCGCTTTTCAGGAGAATGACATTATGCTGGCGGCGCAGTATGCGGATTCCTTTGCGGAAACTTTCCGGAGACCTGTGGTGTTCTGCCTGGGGCTTGGCACAAACAGCGGAGACCATACAGGGAGTTCCGCGCTTTCCCGCTATCTGGAGCTGCTGGCGGTGAAGCGGAGCCGGGCTGTGGTGGTGGGCGGCGGAAACGAAGGAAACTCGCGCCACCATTTTCAGGGGAACCTGAATCCGCAGCAGGGGGGAGGAAGCAGCATACCCGTGGAGATCCGTGCGGAGCAGGGGGCGGCGGGTTTTGTGCTGGAGCTATGGGGCAGTGTGCCGGATGTATTTACGATTTCGGTGCGATCGCCGGGGGGAGAGACCATTCCGCCGCTGCGTCTGGGAATCAGCGACAGTATCACATATGGCTTTGTATATGAGAGGACGCGGATCACTGTTGCGGGAACCCTTGTAGAGCCGGCTTCCGGGGAAGAATTGATCCAGCTGCGCGTCGAGAACCCTACGCCCGGCATCTGGACTTTTCAGGTGGAACAGTCAGGGGAACTTCACAACGGGGAGTTCCATTTATGGCTTCCCATTTCTCAGTTTTTGAGCGCCCCTGTCTATTTCCTGGAGGCCACGCCCTATATCACTTTGACAGAGCCGTCCATCGCCATGGACGTGATCTGTGTCTCAGCCTACGATGCGGCCAACAACAGCTTTTATACCGAGTCCGGGCGGGGATATTCCAGGACCGGAGCGGTGCGGCCGGACTTTGCCGCGCCCGGCGTGGATGTGTTCACCTTTCGCGGGAAGGAGTCTGGAACGTCTATGTCTGCAGCGGTCACCACAGGAGCAGTGGCACAGTTTATGCAATGGGCGGTAGTGGAAGGCAATAATGCTTTGGTGGAGAGCCGGGAGATCCGAAATTATTTTATCAGAGGGGCATCCAGAAGTTTCGGCGTCAGCTACCCGAACCGGGAGTGGGGCTACGGACGGCTGAACATGGTGGGAACGTTCGATGCGCTGATCGGGGTGTGAGGACAGGAAGGAACCACAATGGCGTCAGGGAGATCCGCCGGGCGAGGAGGCAGCGGGTGCCTGGTTAATGTATTTTTTTATTGCCTCAAAGCTTTCCTTGCTGATCACATGCTCGATCCTGCAGGCATCCTCTGTGGCAACGGTTTCGTTGACGCCAAGCTTTATCAGCCAATGGCTCAGGAGCTCATGGCGCTCATAGATCATTTCGGCGATCTCCCGCCCGGTATCGGTCAGATAGATGAAACCTTCTTTGGTGACAGTGATATGGTTTTTCTCGCGCAGATTCTTCATCGCAACGCTGACGCTGGATTTTTTGTACCCCAGCTCCTCGGCGATATCTACTGAGCGGACAACAGGTTTATGTTTACTTAAGATCAGGATGGTTTCCAGATAATTCTCCACAGATTCGTTCCCTGCCATTGTCTATCTCTCCTTTTTGTGCAGATTTCGTTTCTCGGGGATCCCTTCCCAGCGGCCCTGCCATGAGGAATCTTACAGAAAGTATAGCACATATGGATAAAAAGAGCAAAGAAAAAGAGGAAAAGTCCAATGCCGGGATGAAACCTTGACAAAAGCGTCAGGAGCGAATATGATAACTATACCCAGTAAGGTAATCAGCGTAGAGGTGAATAGGGGGCGCGACATGAAGTACAGACCGGATCGAAAGGGAAATCAGATCTCTCAGCTTGGGTATGGCTGTATGAGATTCAGCAGAAAAGGAAATTCTATCGATTACGAAAAGGCTGAAAAGGAAGTAATGCTGGCCATCGAAAAAGGCGTCAACTATTTTGACACCGCATACATTTATCCCGGAAGCGAGGAATGTCTTGGACGGATCCTGGAGGAAAACAGATGCCGGGACAGAGTTTATATCGCAACCAAGCTTCCCCAGTATATCATGCGGTCATCCGCGGGGATCGAAAAAACATTCCGGGAGGAGCTGGCCCGCCTCCGCACAGACCATATCGACTATTATCTGATGCATATGTTTACGGACTACGCGGAGTGGGAGCATCTGAAAACGCTGGGAATTGAAGAATGGCTTGAAAACCGGAAGGCGGAGGGCAGTATCCGCAGCGTCGGGTTTTCTTATCATGGCGATACGGAAATGTTTCTGAGATTACTCGACGCTTACGACTGGGATTTCTGCCAGATTCAGTATAACTATCTGGACGAACATACCCAGGCCGGGAAAAAAGGGCTTCAGGCGGCAGCGGAAAAAGGGATTCCCGTCATCATTATGGAACCGCTTCGAGGCGGAAAGCTGGTCAACCTGCCGGAAAAGGCAAAAGAGGTGCTGGCCTCGGACAGCAAGGGCTATACGCCTGCGGAGCTGGGGCTGCGCTGGCTGTGGAATCAGCCAGAAGTCACCTGTGTGCTTTCCGGTATGAACTCCGCGGAAATGGTGGAAGAAAATATCCGTATTGCGTCGGAGGCCGAACCGGGAAGCCTCACAGAGGAAGATCTGGAGATCGTAGGGCAGATCAAACAGATTATCCGGGAACGGGAAAAGGTGGGTTGTACGGGCTGCCGTTATTGTATGCCCTGCCCGAAAGGTGTGGACATCCCGGGCAATTTTTATTATTATAACCTGATGTATATGGAGAAAAAGTCCTCGGCCCGCTTTGAATTTGCCCAGAATATGGGAATGCGCAAAGAACCTGGTTTTGCGTCACAGTGTATTGGCTGCGGCAAGTGCGAAAAGCACTGCCCTCAGCATATCAGTATCCGGGAAAAATTAAAGGAGGCCGACCGGGAACTCAGGCCGCTCCCCTACAGGATCGGTATTGAAGCCGCGCGGAAATTTATGATACGGTAGCTTCCAAAATCACCGCAGCATCGGAATCTCAACAAAGAAAAACATAGATTGCAAATCCTCTGATTTAAGGAAAGGAAGCTCTGCAGATGTGTGCTCCGCCCGGAACAAGGGAGGCATCCGTGCGCTTCCGGCCGATCTGGCTCCATAGGTTTTGGCATGTGGATCAGCTTTGATCATGTTGGAGTTGCTGTAAATCGGTACAGCATAACGGAATGTTTTAAAATATCGATAAGAATCCTGGCCATCGGCTTTAGCCGGTGGTTATGTTTTTTTACAGGAGACATATAATGATAAAAATATGCTTTGAAGGCGAAATGTAGTAAGATGAGGACGATATTTGTAAAGGATCTTGTCAGGAAAGTCACCCGAGGAAAGGACCCGGATGTGAGACAGCTAATTCCCGCGTTGCTTTTTCTGGGAGCGATGTTTCTGTTGGGCAGGGCCGCGGCGGAGACCCTGGGAGAGATACGGGAGGCCGCCGGACAGGCGATACCGGGCATAGTGTCGGAGTCGGAAAACTGGGGATTGGGTTTTGGAAAAGAAGGGCAAAAGCCAACCGGAAACGCGACATCCGCAGAATTGGGAGAGTACAACGCGTATTATATGGCAGACGGCGATGAGAAAGTGATCTACCTGACATTTGACTGTGGCTATGAAAACGGAAACACAGAGCCAATTCTGGATGCATTGAAAGCCCATCAGGCACCGGCTACTTTTTTTGTGGTGGGCCATTATCTTGAATCGGCACCGGAGCTGGTGAAGCGTATGGTGGAGGACATATAAACTATAATAAGCATAACCGAAAAAAGCTTGAAAACAAGCGGCTTTCACCGGTTATGCTTATTTTTTTACCCGTTAAATCTCAGGCAAAGGAGGCAGGAAGTATAGTGAAAGATTTAAGGGAATTGTTGGAAAGCTAATGTGTATTTTATTGTAAATCCGAGCACTTTTCGGTATAATTGGTTTGTAAGGAAACAAAATACGTGTTTTCAGGCAGATGTTATGAGTGAGGTGATAAGATGGCACAGGCTACGACAAAACGAAAGATAAGGGACAGCGTATTCACAAATCTTTTTCAGGATAAAAAATATCTGCTCCGGTTGTATCGGGCACTCCATCCGGAGGACAGCAGCGTAACGGAGGATGACATCAAGGATGTCACCATTAAGCATATATTGGTGGATGCAGACTACAATGACCTTGGCTTCTCCATCGGCGGCAGATTAGTCGTATTGGTTGAAAGCCAGTCAACATGGACGTTAAACATCATTATCCGAGCGCTCCTGTATCTGATACAGACTTATCACGATTACTTCAAGCGTACCAAGCAAAATCTGTATAGCAGCAAGAAAGCGGATATGCCGAAACCGGAACTGTATGTGATATTTACGGGAGATAAGCCGGAGAATCCGCCGGACAGCATATCGCTCTCTAAAGATTTCTTTGGCGGCGAGAAGATAGCCATAGACGCAGAGGTCAAAGTGCTGTATCAGGAGGACCAGAGCACCATTATCGGGGAGTATATTATTTTCTGCAAGGTGTATAATGAGCAGAGGAAGAAATACGGACAGACAAGAGAAGCAGTATTGGAAACGATCCGTATCTGCAAAGACCGGAATGTGTTAAAGGAATATCTGGAGAATAAAGAACAGGAGGTTGTGGACATTATGATGACATTGTTTGATGATGAGCAGGTTTTGGAAGCATATGCAGAAGATATTAAAAGTAGCGAGGCGAGGGAAACTGCTGAAAGGATGATACGAAAAGGAAAGATGTCACTGGAAGAAATTGCAGATTATGTTCCGTCAATACCTTTGGAGGAGTTAAGAAAACTGGCATCCGAAATCAGACGGATGGCATAACGGATCAATAATGTAAGCAATGACAGCGTCAGGGCGTGTAGATCAATATCTATCATCGCGTATCGCATTATCCAGTCTTTCACGCCGGAGCAAACGAATAAGATCAGAAAACATACCGGACGGAGCATACGAAAGAGATTGAAAAGCACAAAACGGCGAAGGCTGCCTTTGAAGCTTTGAAGGGGAAAACGATTCCGAAGGCGGCGCAGCTTAAAGAGGAATATGCAAAGCTGCTGGCGGAGAAAAAGGCATGTTATGAGGAATACAAAAAGACCAGACAGGATATGGTCCATTATCAGACTGCCCGCGCGAATGTGGATAAGATCTTAGGAGCGTCCGCCCCGGAAAAGGAGGAAAAGAGAGAGCAGAAAATGGAATACTGACGATAGAAACCCATGCCGGTATCCTGCCGGTGTGGGCCTTTTTTTATGTGAGTGGCAAAGTGCAACGCAGTCTGGTGCCGGGATACCGTTTTCTTTCAGAAATATATGAAAATGTTTAAGGTAGAGCAGGATATTGTGCAGACTGGATGTTTTTATTTCGGATGCTGTTTTCAGTATAAATTCCCTGACCTGCTCAACAGTGACAGTTTCCAGTGATTCATATCCATGATTTTCAAAATGATGGAGATATCTCCGAACCACCCATACAACATCGTCCCGGGTATTCGGATCATATTTTTTGTAATCCAGGAAAAGATCTATCAGCCTTTCATTTTCCGCTTTTATCTGGTACTTTGTTCCACGCTTTGGGGTGTTCAGGTGCAGCGTTCCGGTCAGATAAAACCCATTTAAATGGTTTGCTGCTGACTTGACCCTTTTGTAATAATGGATAGTGATCTCTCCTTTTTCCAACCGCTCCTTTTGGAGATCCACATATTCATTTGTAATTTCCGGGTCATAGACGACCACTCCCTTCTTGCTGTAATAAGGAGCAATCAGTGCCAGCCTCGGTGAAAAGTTCCGCCAGATGCTGGCCTCGCTGTAACCCAGCCGCCTTGCATCTGAAATCATCTGGGAGATCATTTCGTTGATAGTTACATTGTCTCTCATGGCAACTGCCTCCTTAAATGTGTATAGTCAGGGAAGAACCCTGCTGATATTCATTATCATGGAAAAACATAAGCAGCTGCTAAAAAATTATCCCGAACATTCAGACAGAAATCTGTCTGTTTACAGGCTTTCTGTCAGGGATTCGGGATAATTTATAATTCGGCATAACAAAGTTTATCCCGAATTCGGGATAAGAACAGCAAGCAAATCCGGTGAGTACCCACCTGCTTCTTTCGTGGGCCCCCACACACTTATGCGGTGATTAATGCCGTCAGCACTTTA
>CANPYT010000098.1 GCA_947588705.1 uncultured Acetatifactor sp.
AAATTATAGAAAACACACTCCAAAGAATGTAGACAATCGGAGAATTGACATCATAATATGCGTTGAAAGCGCCTGCAGACAGTACAATTATTACAGAAGCGCCAACAAAAAGTCTGTTTTTTCTGGGATTGATCCTAAACCCATAATGAATTATAAATAGATATATCAGATAATTGAATATGTTATCTGCAATATAAATCATATTTTCGCACTTCTCCTGTTATCATATCCCTTCATTTACAGATATAAACTATTCTATTTTTCCTGTACGGCAAAGGTTTTGGGATTGTAATTCCGTTATTTCACCTGTTTTCCGATTCTGCTTTTGGAAACTATACATTTCCATTCATCATAGGTTAGCCTGCATTTATACATTGATACGCTCCTTTAACCTGTAATTTTTAATGAGTATATTAAAAACCCCTGGTCTTCGACTCACTCCACACGCCGGATCCTTACCGCCATATATTCCCTCCCCGGCAGCTCCACCCGGAACCTGCCTTTAAACTCTCCGGCTTTTGTAATGGTCATATTCCAGGTATCGATCACTTCAACGCAGTAAATCGTTTCGTCGTCTATGTGATACCACCGAAAGGCCGGGCGGTTGATCCCATAGTAAAACAGGTGATAGCCCGTCTCCTTTTCCAGCTTTTCGTCCTCCGGCACAACACAGATCTCGTCCCATTCCATGGCCTTGGGCTTAAAGCCTCCCGCCGGGGCATCCTCCAAAATCCTGCGCAGGAACCCGATCCTCGCGGGACTTTCGCCCTTTAGCTCACCGCCGTGCGCCCACCAGAGATCTTCGCCGATATAGGTCTCGCCATGTCCGCCGTAGCCGCCGCGGCAAAGCGCCTCCCAGAACCGCCTCGTGAGCTCCTGCGCGGAAATGTTGCCCCACGCGAACTGAATATTGCCCTCATACTGCATCTCGTCGATGACTACCGGTTTCTGATAGGTTTTTCGCCAATCCGCGGCCCCCTCCGGCGTGCGCTGGACGCTGCAGTGCGTGATCCAGGTCCGGGAGTGGTCGTAAAACTGTATGCCGTTGTGAATCGAGCGCAGGTGATCATAGGGGTCGCTCTCCAGGATGATCTCCGCAAAGCGCTCCCAATCGTCAACTGTCTTGCTCTTTATAAAGTCATACTCGTTTGCAAAAGACCACCATACATTGCGGTAGGCTGAAAATCTTGCCGCAGCATATCGCAGATAAAGCTCGTTCTGTTCGGCGGTCATTGTCGAGAATCCCCAGCGGTCATAAGGGTGGAAAAGGATAAGATCCGCTTCTATTCCAAGCCGCTGAAGCTCTAAAATGCACTTTTCGATCTGCCTGAAATGCTCCGGACAAAAGCGCGAAAAATCCCAATGGTTACCCTCGGAATCGGGACCGAAGCCCCAGACATTATCCTCATGCACTAATTTCCCGTCGACCGGGGTTCCTTCATAGGGGTATGACCGGGGCTCGCGGGCATTGTAGCAGTAGCTTTTGGGAAACACGCAGAAACGAAGCTTATTGAACGGCATACGCCCCAGCGTGTCGAGTGTCTGAGCGACCAGCGCATCGCTTTGCAGCTCCCAGACATAGCAGGTCGTGCCGACCGGGTAATATGGCATGCCGTCGGCGTAAGCGAAGTGAAACGTATTGCAAACCTTGACAGGGCCATGATTTCCGGGCCCGGGAGCGGTCACAGAAAACTGGCCGGAATAACTTTTGTCGGAGAAATTTCCTGATACCGTAAAGCGGTAAACTCCCTCATACGACGGCATAAAGCGCACTTTATAAACCCCGCCGTCGTAAAATCCCGAAACGGTTTTACGCTCGTGCGCACCCTCAAATGTGGCGGTAACACGATAATCTGTATAAGGATTCCCCTCCGTAAACCCTTCGCAGCAAAGTTCGAAAACACCCCATCTTTCAACCGACTCGGTATACTTCATCGCAGCTCCTCCCAAATTTTTTCTGATTATTAGGCGTTTGCGAAACGCCGCAAGCTGCATAAATACGGCATTTCTTGTTACTCAAAAACAAATATCTCCTCACCGGATATGGTATAAAAGAATTGTCCAGAAACCATTAACCATCACCAAGAAATGAGTCATTCTGATACCTATGATACCATATAAACAGCTTTCTTTGACAGATATTTTTCAGGATTGCCAAGAAAAATTTGAAAATGCAGTTCCACAAACAGTGCATTCCTTTTTCTGGCGTTTTTGTAGTCCAGCCTGTCAAAAGAAAGATTTCTGGTAATACGGGATAAAAAATATTTTAAATTTCCCTTCCTCTGTATCATCGAAACTACGCAGTATATGATAAGCCACCGTATTTAAGTAAACGCCGTATTTGTTCTCCGTCTCCTGAATCGCATTTCCCTGGCGCCCAAAGTACATTGTAATGATTTCCATATCTTCCATGGCCTTCTCCTTATAATAACACATCTATTGCCCTTACACCTATATAGTAGGAAAAGTCTGTTGTCGGACAACACTTTTTAAAAATTTTTAAAAGTGGGAAAATCTGCTTATAATTCTATAAACTATATATCAATTTTTACTGTATATTGCTTTTTCACTGCATATAGGATATACTGTATCAAACGAAAAGAGGCGCTATCATGGCAAATAATATTATGCAACATCACCTTCGGCTCCGTCTGTGACGAAAATATTTCCCCGAATCATCCCCATCCAGCAGCTATAATGAACCGTGCCGGCACTGGCAGGCGTAAATTCAATGATATTTTCACCCATATGGAACGTGTACTCGATACCGTAATCCTGAATCAGAATCCTGTTATTGCATCCGTTTATACTTCCCTCTGGCGCGTCGATCACCCATTTTACCGGAACACCAGCCTGCACCGTAATATCGGGATAACGGCCGGACTGTAAAGTGCTGTTGACCACCTGAACACCGTCAACCACTTCCACATGAGTATCCGCAGCCGAATTGTTCTGTAGCAGCGCTCCCTGAAAACTCCACAGCACATAGGCTCCGACCACAATAACCAGGGCCACGGCTTTTGCCATATTTTTTAGACCCCTTTTTTCAAAGGGAATACTCAGTATTACTCCAGCGATACAAAGGGCTATAACCAGAACAAGCAGCAGATCGGGAGGGAGCCAGCCGCTCAAAGCGCCGCCTTGCGAGAGTATTGCCAAGCCGAGGACAACGACCAGCACAGCGCCGACTGTCATAACCTTATCTGTAAACTTCCTGCCAAGGGCTGAAACGATGGAGCCAAGGCCAAGCATTAACGGCACAGTGCCCAAACTGAACAGGAACATGGAGAGTGTACCGGCAAACGGATTGCCGGTAGCCAGGGCCACGATCCACATGGATTGCAACGGGCCACAGGGCATAAACCCGTTCAGTATTCCAACAATGAAAGGTCGGGTGGCCTTTGCTTTCTGATTGCCTACCTTGCGGGCGAGGAACTTCGGCATACGGATTGTGAATTTACGAAGCCAAGGGAAAAGCCCCAGCATATTGATTCCCATAATCACCATGAACAGGCCGGCTATGATTTTCAAAATTCCTTGCAAGAGTATTGACGGCCCGGCCTCAGTGCCGCCGCCAATCAAAAAGCCGGCCAGGCCAAGGACAAAGCCGACTGCCGTATAGGACAGAACGCGCCCCGTATTGTAGGCCAGAGCCGGGCGGAACGCAGCCAGCCTGCCGGTATCATCCGCTTCGCCCTGCGCCATTTGTGGTATACACTGAGAGAGATTGATACCGCCGCACATGGCGATGCAGTGAACAGAAGTAATCAGACCGACCACAAAGAGCATCCCGTATCCCATCTTTGTGTCCGCAATCTGGCTTGGCGCCAGCAGGTTTAAAATACCCATCGACTGCAGCATAAGGTACAGTGAAACGATAATTACCAGAATACAGACAATATTCGTAATGTTTGGCCCGGCAGCCTTTTTTCTCAGAATTACCTCGTAGCCAAGGCTTTCGATAACAGCTATGATCTCTTTCATGGCAATTCTTTCCTCGTCGTAGACAATGTCAGCCGTGGCATTGTTATAGCTTACACTGGCGCTGATAACGCCCTCTTTGCGATTTAATGTTTTCTCAATTTTATTTTGACAGTTCACACAGGTCATACCGCCAATATTCAATTGGATCGTTTTATCCATCAAACCGGCCTCCTTGCACATTTTACTATAGTGTACCAAGTAAATTTGTAGTTTTTATGTAGATGCCTTGAAAAAGGCGGCAGTATCTTTCGTTAGACGCTGCCGCCGGTTATTTCACATCGAACCGGCTTTAGGTAAGATAATCGTAAACCGGCTTCCTTTCCCTTCCTCACTCTCAACACTTATTTTTCCATCATGGGCCTGCACAATGGTTTTTACAATTGTAAGACCGATACCCGCGCCGCCGGTTTTGCGGTTCCGGGATTTATCCGTCCGATAGAACCTTTCAAAAATTCGCTTCAAATCCTCCTGCGGTATGCCGATCCCGCTGTCTTCAACATGAATCACGCCACTGTCTTTTGTATCCTCAATGACTACACGGACAACGCCGCTGTCATTAGAATATTTGATTGCATTGGACACCAGATTCGTGATGACCTGTTGTATCCGTCCTACATCCACGAAAACAATGGATGTATCCCCTATGACCTGCCCATCCAGATGTTTTTCCCAAAGCTGGCTTTCAAAATTCCCCATGACGGTCTGTGACAGTTCCCGCAGATCTACGTCTGATTTATCCAGCACAAGGTTTTCGTTCTCAACCTGATGCAGGCGCTCTAAATCAGAGATCAGGCCAGAAAGCCGCTGCAATTCGTCATAACAGCTTTGCAGGCGCTCCGGCGTCGGATCCATAATCCCGTCGATCATCATTTCCATATAGGACGATATATTCGCAACCGGCGTTCGCAGTTCATGTGTCACATCCGAAGTCAGCTGTTTCCGCAGGGCCTCCTGCTCCGCTAAGGATTCTGCCATTTGATTAACTGCGTGAACCAGCTCATGCAATTCTTTTGTGCGGATGCTCTCCTTAAATCTTGCATCATAGTCGCCGTCTGAAATCTTCCGCGTGATTTCCACCACTTTGGAGATAGGCTTCACAATGCTATTTGCCAGCAATACTCCCATAATTACCGCGCCGATCAGCGAAACGCCGCCAACCGCCGCCAGGATACGGTTCAGGGCGGTGATAAATTGGAAGGCATTTTCGTTCATGTAATAGGGGCTATAATAGCTGATGTCAAGGTATCCTATAATCGCACCTGATTGTTCCAGATTGTATCTATGTGTTACAAATTCACCGTCCAAATTCGGACGGTCTTCCTGCATAAGAATAGTAATGGACTGCATCACTTCATGGCAGAGGGTCATGTCGTGGTGTTCCGCATCCCAAAGGACATTCTCATCCTTGTCATATAGCTTGATAATAAAGCCATCTTCCAGAGCGTACATGCCCATGCCATGCACATAGTCAATATTCCATCCGCCATCTTCCGAACGGTATTGGCTGGAAATATTCTTTGCAATATCATCCGCCTCTAACTGCTGCTGTTCCTCCACATATTCCTCAAACTCGCTGCTTATCATGATGTTTGCGACAATGCTGATTACGGAAATAGCCGCTAATACCAGCAGGGCAAAACGGATAGCGAGGGCTGAACGGAGGTTATACCGTTTCAATTCTCGTCACCTCCGAATTTATAACCCAAGCCATGAACAGTTTTTACATAAACCGGGGTTTTTGGATCGGTTTCGATTTTCTTGCGGAGATTTTTGATGTGAGTGTCTATCACGCGGTCATAGCCGTCAAAATCCGGGCCAAATACAAGGTCGATCAAATCATCGCGTGTAAAAACCTTTTTGGGATACTTTACAATAGCGGAGAGGATTTTCCATTCACTGGGAGTAAGGCTTAACAACCTGCCCTGTTTTCTCACTTCGCTATGCTCAAAGTCAATCTGCAAGTCATGGTCATTCCATGAAAATTTCTCCGCCAGCGGCTTTAAGTCACTGGCTGTCCGGCGCAGGATAGCCTCCATACGGGCGTATAGCTGTTTGACGCTAAAAGGCTTTGTCACATAGTCGTCCGCGCCGATGTTCAACCCATTCAGCACATCATTTTCCTGTGTCTTGGCCGTCAGCATGATGATTGGCACCCTTGACTGCCTGCGTATCGCCTGACAGACTTCTTCACCTGACATTCCAGGAAGCATCAAATCCAGAATTACAAACATGATCGAATTTTTCTGAAAGACTTCCAGCGCCTCTTTGCCATCCTCGGCGGCCAAAACATGATAGCCCTGTTTCGTTATGTATGCGGAAACCGATTCACGAATCATCGCCTCGTCATCAACGACCAATACATTCTTCTCCGTTGCCATATAAATACCTCTTTCTATTTATTCCGCCGCATTCCACCGCCGCGCGGTAGGCCGCTGCCGTTAAGCGCCTGAAACCCGTAAACTTCGTTGACATAAAGACCCTGGCAAGCTGTGGATCAATAGTTCCCTTTCCAATTTGCAAAGATGCCCTGGGCTTCAACCAAGAAATCGTAAGAGATAGAAATCTCGTCAGCGGTTACGGTTTTGTTTTCATCGAAGATCGGCCAGGGGTTACAACCGCCGGATTCTATCTCGACCTGATCCACAGTAAAACGGTTGCCACAATTCTGGCAGACCAGATAATCTCCAGATTGTACATAATACCCTCGGCCAGAGTCATAACAGACTTGACAGGTATTAAATGCGGTGCGGATGTTTCCGGCACTGTCCCTAACTGCGATTACTTCCATATTCGTGCCATTAACCTCAACAGGATAGAAAGAAACATCGGTAGTAACCTCTGCCGTTGGGATCACCAGCGAATCACCAGCGGCAACAATAACTGCTTCACTGTTTTCGCGGCCTGCATCTCCGCCCTCGTTTGAGTTCCTGTTTCCTTGTATCAAGAACACAACAGCAACGCAGATGACGACTGCCGCTGCTGCCAGAAGCGGCAGGAAATTAGTTTTTTCCCTTGGCACCTTTGCTGCCGGTCTATTACTCGATTTCTTCTGAGCCTTATTTGACATTGTTTATTACCTCCAACTTTTCCTTAATTTTGATAACCTAACTATATCCGATTAATGTGTGTTTTTTGTGTAGGCTGTCTTTTTTGCATTGTTTTTAAGGTTTTATCTCATTCTGCCACACCGTCATTTGGATTTGACGAATATATGATTTCGTAGCCATCACATTCATCTAAAACATAATTTACAAAGGCTTTGGTATTTTCTTCTCCGATACAAAACATTTTATCTGCAGAAAAGATATTCGTAATGATATACCCGTCTTCCCTTATGCTGCTTGTCAAGGACGTATCAAATCATTTTTCATCATTTTTTCCTGACTGCCCCGTTTCCCATGCGAACAAGGTTCGCATTGCGCTAAGTCATGGAGAATGACACGTTTCAGCCTGTCCTCCACACTCTGGGCGCTGGCGTCTGAAAAGTGTACCTCTATCAAATATCTTGTCTTTTCAATCTGATGCTGCAAGCAGGGCGGCGTTTGCCCTGCGGTATTGGTCTGAATGTTGTCGCTCATGTTCCTCCTTTGAACGCAAAAAAGGCACATGATTTACAATTTACTGTTCCATGCGCCTTTACGCTGTTATTTTGATATTAAATTGTTTTTCCAATTATGCTAACTGCATAACCTCAGCTTCAATCTCCTTTAATTCATCAAAAGATAATGCCGGAACATAATCCGCAATATCTTCCAATGACATTTTACCTTTCTTTATCATTCTTTCGGCTGTTTCTCTGTCTTTATCGTGAGTAACCTCACGAGTAACCTCACGAGTAACCTCGCGAGTAACCTCACGAGTAACCTCACGAGTAATCTTATCGGTAAGCATATTTTCCATATCTTTCCAATATGTTTTCATTATCTGCTCATCATCAAATAAACTCATCATAATCGTCACAACCTCCGTTTCTCTGTTCATCAAATATTCTTTTAGGATATTCCTATCCTTGCAAATACGGATTGTTTCTCTAACCGTCTGCTCTGTCATTCCATACAGCTTTCTCTGTTCGTCAAAAACCTTACAGAAAATAATATATTGATTGATAATATCCTCTGTGTCACTCTCATAAATAACTTTGGCTTTTACCTCAATATCTACATCTGCGCCGTCAAAAAATTCTTTGGACAGCGATATTGTATCGGGTTTTCTGCCCCTGTTTCCTGTGTAGATGATATATAATTCCGGTTTGGGCATTTTGACCTTTGTACTCTTATACAGGCTTTGTGATGTCCTTTCAAAATATTCATGATAACTCTGTGCTAAATACAGCAGTATTCTGATTAAAATATTTACCGTCCAACTCGATTGCGCTTCCAACAACAAAAGCAACCTGTTGTTACCCACCATTATGCCCAAATCATTATAGAGATTATCTGTCAAAACATTGTCTATCGTTACAATGTCCAACGTGTCCTCTGTTGCGTCCATATCCTCTGGGTGCAATGTTTTATACAATTTCAGCAAGTTCTTTTTATCTTGGAAAAGGTCAAGGAACACACTGTTT
>CANPYT010000099.1 GCA_947588705.1 uncultured Acetatifactor sp.
TTCCAAAGCAGGTTTTCCCTGCGTATCAGCTTAAACTGCATCCTACCCGGCATTGTTACTTTCAGTATCATATTTCCTCTCATTCTGCCGCTTGCGCGGCTTCCCCCTGACTGGCTCCGAAAAGAGCATGGGGTTGATAATCATTTTCACGGACTCTGCCCCTGTCTCATCCTCCCGATGGATCCCCTGAGGCCCGGCTGCGATCCAGACCTTCCGGAAACATCTCCGGACACCGTCCTTCTCTACCTGAAGCTCCGGCAGCAGATAGCCCTCCAGGATGCCAAGCCGCATCCCGATACTGTGGCACGGGATCGCCCTGACACCCGGCGGCAGCCATTCCCGCAGGCTTTCCAACACCTGTTTTTCCACAATGCAGACCGGCTTCCCGCTGATCGGCTCCGTCAGGGAATTTCCCGAATCCACCAGGGCGTCCACACGGACGCGGCGCTCCCCGCAGCACAAAACTGCGGGGCACAGCACGTCTTTCTTCCCCTGCCGGAAGCGGATCATAAACAGGCAGCACAAACCACCCAGCCCCAGTACGCCAAAGATACCTGTGAGAAAATCCCGGGCCATGGGGAGGCAGCGGATCAGAAACAACAGCCCGCCCCCCATGCAAAAGGCGCACAAAACCATTCTCTCCAGAAGCTTTAGAAACATTCTGAAGCCCTTCACCGGGAAAGCGATAAGAATCATTCCCAGGGCGGAGGGCAGCTGGATCCCCACGATCTTCCAGGGCAGGCCCCCCGGCAAAAGGAAGGGCAGCAGCCCTCCGGCCCCTCCTGCCGCGGCTCCCAGAAGCAGCCTCCCCGGCGTGGCAGTGCGGAGAGTGCTTTCGTTCACCAGCAGCAAAAGATAAAGGTTCATCACAAAATTGACCAGAAACAATTGGTCTGCGTACAGTTCATATTCCATTGGCATCATCCTTTTCACAATGATTATAAAGGAGCCGCGGCATGAAATTTGTCAAAGGGGGAACAGAAAAGACTTGTTTTTTTCGACAGATGAAAACGCAGGAACAAGCTTTCCGGCTCATTCCTGCGCGTATCGCAATATTATTTGGTTTCAGGCGCTTCTTATTTCCTCTGAAGGAAACCAGGGATCTTCAGGGACTTTTCCTCCACGGAGCTCCGGATATCCACAGGCTTCTGGATCCCCGGAACGGGCCTTGGCTGCTGCTGCCCCGGAACAGGCTGCCCTATCGTGGACTGCATACCCGGATTCTTCAGCGCTCCCTGGGAGAGATGCGCCGTAGGCTGCCTGTACGCCGCCCCCGCGCCCAGCCTGGGAGGGATCGTGCTGACCGCTTCCTCAAGCCCGGTCGCGATCACCGTGATGGAACAGCTGTCAGACTTGGACGCGTCGTACATAGCGCCGAAGATAATGTTTACATCCTCTCCCGCCAGGTTCTGCACGTAGCTCACCGCGTCGTTTGCGTCCGCAAGGGTAATATCCCCGGACACATTGATGATCACATGGCTCGCGCCGGAGATCGTGGTCTCCAGCAGCGGGCTCTCCACCGCCATCTTTACCGCGTCCATGGCCTTCTCGTCTCCCTTGCCCTCGCCGATGCCAATATGGGCGATGCCCTTTTCCGTCATGACGGTCTGTACATCCGCAAAATCCAAATTTATGATGGCAGGCACATTGATCAGGTCCGTGATCCCCTGAACCGCCTGCTGAAGCACTTCATCCGCTTTCTTAAGGGCCTCCGGCATAGTGGTGCGCCTGTCCACGATCTCCAGCAGCTTATCGTTGGGGATCACGATCAGGGTATCCACATGTTCCTTGATCCGCTCGATCCCGCTGAGCGCGTTTGTCATACGGGTCTTTGCCTCGAAACGGAAGGGCTTCGTCACAACGCCGACGGTGAGGATCCCCATCTCCTTGGCCAGCCGCGCCACCACAGGAGCCGCGCCCGTTCCGGTCCCGCCGCCCATTCCGCAGGTCACAAACACCATGTCCGCGCCCTTCAGCGCCGCCGCGATCTCCTCAGCGCTCTCCTCGGCGGCCTTCTCGCCCACCTCGGGCTTGGCGCCAGCCCCCAGCCCCTTCGTCAGCTTCTCGCCGATCTGCAGGAGCTTAGGCGCTTTGCAGAGCTGCAAAGCCTGCTTGTCCGTATTCACTCCTATAAAATCTACACCATCGATCTGTTCATCTATCATCCTATTGACTGCATTGTTGCCTGCGCCGCCTACACCGACTACGATGATCTTTGCGGCGGATTCCGCGTCATTCGTCTTGATCTCCAGCAAGGGTTTGTCCTCCTTCATATCCGTTTCTATCAACATTCTATCAGCAGACGGCTGAGCCGTCCATGAAAAATCATTACCTTAAAAACTCCATATAGCTTATCATACAATTTTTTTGGAAATTAATCAACAGGTTTTTCAATTTTATCTCACCCCTCATCCGGCTGGAACATGTATCTGCCCCCGCTTTCGTTATAATTTTCCATCTGAAGCGTTCCCTTCTTTCCCTCCAGGCTCGGCAGCAGCTGCGGCAGCAGCATCAGCTTGTCCTCAAGCGTGGCGCTGTCATTCCCCAGGGAGACCTTGATATCCCCAAAATACACCGTGATCTGGTCGGAGCCCCGCAAGTAGATCTTTTCCGCGTCCAGGTCATATTTTTCCAGGAGCTTGGTCACGTTCAGGATGTTTTCAAACACCTTCGGATCTTCCACGGGAAGCTGTTCCCCCACCATCACATGGTCAAAGACAAGTCCCGTGATCTGCGGCACTCCCGCTGTCTTGACGCTGGAACATTCCACTACATAGCCGTCCTTGTCAAAATACAGATACGCGCCAAGATGCTTCACATAGCCGGTCAGCACCTTCTCATAAACCGTGATCCGCACCGTATCCGGCGCCAGGATGGACACATCCATCACATCCACAAAGGGCACCCCCTCTATCCCCCTGTTCTTGTACTTCATGGAGAGATAGAGAGAGTTGTTCCCAAAAGGGCCATCCATGACGATGGCCTTGATCTCATCCTCGGTATAATGGACGTTTCCCTCCACATATACCGTATCCACAGTATATGTGCTGACGATATAGTACCCCGCGCCCGCCATCGCCACGAACAGCAGGATGATCCCCAATATAGCGATCTTTGTCCCTTTACGCACTTGTCACACGCGCTCCTAACTCTCTGAGATCCCGGCAGATATTCTCGTATCCCCGGTAGATATACTGGCACCCTGTGACGGCGGTCTCGCCCTGCGCCATGATCCCCGCCACCGCCAGGGCCGCGCCGCCCCTCAGCTCCCGGGATTCCACCCTGGCGCCCCTGAGCCGTTCCGTTCCCCGGACGCGCACCACATCCACGCCCTCTTCCTCAATGACCGCCCCCATCCTGCGAAGTTCCTCCACCACCCGGAAACGGTTTTCAAAGATCGTCTCCCGGATCAGGCTCTCCCCGTCCGCCGCGGCGGCCACCGCCAGCACCACCGACTGCAGATCCGTGGGGAATCCGGGATAGGGCGCGGTCCTGACGCATCCCGCTGCCGCCGGCCTGCACGGGGCCTGCACATAGATCCCTTCCCGGGAAGTACAGATCCTGCCGCCCATGTCCTCCGCCAGCCGCAGCACCGCCCCCATCTCCTGCCAGGGGGCCTCCTCCAGGAACACACTGCCTCCGGCGCCGATACAGCCGAAGAGATAGGTCCCGGCTACGATCCTGTCCGCCGGGATGGCAAACTCCGTGCCGCAAAGCCTCCTCCCTCCCCGAATCAGGAGGGTCCCGCCGCCCGCGCCCTCGATCCGGGCGCCGCAGCACTTCAGGTACCTGCAGAGGGTCTCCACTTCCGGCTCCAGCGCGGCTCCCTCAAGCAGCGTGTCCCCCTCCGCCAGCACCGCGGCCAGCACCACATTTTCCGTGGCGCCCACGCTGGGAAACGGCAGGACGATATGGGCCCCGCAGAGCCTGTCTGCCTCCGCCCGGAGCTTCCCCCCTTCCTCCTGGAACGCCACTCCCATCTGTTCCAGCGCCGCCAGATGCAGGTCGATAGGCCGGCGTCCGATCACGCAGCCGCCGGGATGCTCCATGACCACTCTGCCGCACCTTCCGATCAGCGCCCCCAAAAGACACAAAGACGAGCGCATGCCTGTCACAGCCCGGTCGCCGATCTCACAGCGCTGTACGCTGGAAGCGTCGATGCTGATGCCGTTTTCCTGCCAGCAGACGCTGCATCCCAGCCCTTTCAGCAGGCTGACCATGGCATACACGTCCGAAATTCTGGGACAGTTCTTGATAAGAGAGCCTTCCCCGGTCAGCAGCGTCGCCGCCAGGACAGGCAGCGCCGCATTCTTCGACCCCTGAATGCGCACCTTTCCCTGTAGAGCCACCCCGCCCTGAATAAGAATAGAATCCATATGCCCAAACACCATCCGGTATCAAACTAATAGACCTACTCTATCCTATGCGGGCTTCCGGCCGGCGTTACAGTTCCTTCAGCTGTATGCGCTTGGCGACGCTTAGGACCAGGCCGATCTCCGCCAGGAGGAACATCACCGAGGATCCGCCGTAGCTGATAAAGGGAAGGGAGATCCCCGTGTTTGGCATGGAATTTGTCACAACGGCAATATTCAGGATCGCCTGTATGGCAATATGCCCCATGACGCCAACCACCAGCATGGCGCCAAACAGATCCGGCGCATTGTTGGCGATGACCATCATCCGCCACAGCAGCATGATGAACATGAGGATGATGGAGATAGCGCCGAACAGGCCAAGCTCCTCGCATATTATGGAAAAGATCATGTCATTCTGGGCTTCCGGCAGGAAACTCAGCTTCTGCATACTCTGGCCAAGCCCCTTCCCCCATATGCCGCCGCTGCCGATGGCATACAGCGCCTGCATGGTCTGGAAACCAACTCCCAGGGAATCGCTCTCCGGGTCCAGCCATGCCTGGATACGCCCTCCCCGGAATGCCAGGATGTCGCTGCCGGACACCACCAGGTACACTGCCAGGGCCGCCAGGATCAGGACCCCTCCCCCCATGACCAGGAATTTTTTGTAATCGGGGCTGGCCACGAATACCATCAGCACCGAGATCCCCAGGACGATGATAGCCGAGCTTAGGTTATCCGTGATCATGTAGATCTCCAGGGCGATCGGCATAGGGATAGCTACCATGAACAGAAACCCTTTCATCGTCCGGACGCTCTTCCCCATCTTACAGACCATGGTCGCCAGGAACAGGATCATTGCCAGCTTTGCCATCTCCGCCGGCTGAATGTTCAGGCCGATACCGGGAATGCGGATCCACCGCCTGGCGCCGTGGGAGGAGACCCCCAGCGGAGTCCGCACCAGGGGGATAACGGCCATGGAGACCAGGTATCCAAGCAGGGCAAACCGTTCCCAGAAATGATAGGGGATATTCGCCACCACGATCATCGCCACGAGCCCCATGATCACGGCGATCAGCTGTCTCTTCAAATAATATGCCTCGTCCTGAAAGGTCTGGAACGCCTCATAGGAGCTGGCCGAGTAGATCATCACCAGCCCGAATCCCAGCAGGAACAGCACGATGAACAGCAGGCTGTAATCAAAAAAATATTCGGATTGTTCCTTTCTCTTCGCCGCTTTCCTCAATGCCATAATGACTCCTTCAACTCCGTTTACCCCGCTTCCCCACAGGCTCTCACTTCAGCTTCCGCACATACTCCTTAAAGAGGTCGCCCCGCTCCTCATAGTTTTTGAACATGCCCCAGCTGGCACAGGCGGGCGACAGGAGCACCGCGTCTCCCTCCTCCGCGAGCCCGGTGCAGAGCCTCAGGCATTCCTCGTAAGTATCCGCAAAGCGGATCCGCTCAAATCCGTGGGCCCGGGCGCATTCCGCGATCTTTTCCCGGGTCTGGCCGATCAGCACAAGCCATTTGACCCTGCCGCCGAAGCTCTCGATCCACTCGTCATAGCTGCTCTCCTTGTCATATCCGCCGCCGATCAGGACCGTGGGCCTGCTCATGGCTCGGATCCCCTGGATGGCCGCATCCGGGTTGGTCCCCTTGGAATCGTCGTAGTACGCCACGCCGCCCTTTTCGGCCACAAACTCGATCCGATGCTCCACCGCCCGGAATTCCCGGATGACCGAGAGCGAGGTCTCCAGCGGTACCCCCATCCCCTCGGCGATGGCCAGCGCCGCCATCACATTCTCCACGTTACAGATCCCTACCAGGTTCATATCCCTGTGAATGTCAAGGATCTCCCGCTCCTCCCCCGCCTTCCGGCGCAGGACCTTATCCCCCCGGAGGAAATATCCCTCCGCAAGTTCCCGGGCGGAAGAAAAGTACACTACTCTCGCGGGGCAGCGCTCCCCGAACTCCCGGGTATAGCCGTTCTCATAGTTCAGGACACAGACATCCTCCGCCGTCTGGTTTTCCGCGATCTTTTCCTTTGCCGCCACATAAGCCTCCATGGTGTGATGGCGGTTCAGGTGGTCCGGGGTAATATTCAGGATGGCGGACACTGCCGGGTGGAAATCCCGGACCGTCTCCAGCTGAAAGGAGCTGATCTCCCCCACGGTGACGGTGTCCTTTCCGGTCTTCAGGCACTCGGAGGTATAGGGATTCCCGATATTGCCCACCACAAATACCTTTTCTCTCCCGAGATGCGCCTCCATGATCTTCCCTACCAGCGTGGTGGTGGTGGTCTTTCCGTTGGTTCCGGTGACAGCCGCCACGCGCCCCTTCTCCTCCCGGTACCCCAGCTCGATCTCGCCGATGACCGCCGCCCCCTTCTCCCGCAGGGCGTTTACAAGCGGGATGTCCGTCGGCACCCCGGGGCTTAAGACCACTGTCTCCGTGTCGTCCAGGATCTCTTCCGGCAGTTTTCCTGCCACGCAGCGGGCTTTTGAGGAAGCGGGCAGCTTCTCCCGAAGCGCCGCCTCCGTCAGCTTCTCATCGCTGTCATACAGCACGACGTCCGCCCCCATATGCTCCAGCAGCGCCACCGAACCCACGCCGCTGATCCCCGAACCTATCACGAGACATTTTTCCCCTGTCTTCATATCCGCAAAACCTCCGCATGTCACATCGTAATCTCCACAGCCGCCCAGCCGGCGCATTTCGCGGATGCACGGCTGAATATGGCTGGCTCCCTAAGGGCTCCCGCCCGTCAATACCCCGCAAGCGCGGCCAGGCACATCAGGGCGGTGATCACCGCAAACAGGGCGGTGATCCTGGTCTCTGACCAGCCGCAGAGCTCAAAATGATGGTGGATGGGCGCCATCCGAAAGAGCCGCCTGCCGCCGCTGAGCTTAAAATAAGTTACCTGAAGGATCACCGAGAGCACCTCCGCCAGGTAGACGATCCCAACGATCGCTATAAAGAGCGGCATCTGCAGCACATAGCCGCAGCCCGCCACAAACCCTCCCAGGGCCAGAGACCCCGTGTCTCCCATAAACACGGAAGCCGGATGTACGTTAAAGAGCAGGAATCCCAGAAGCGCCCCCACTACCGCGCAGGTTACCGGCTCGATCCCGCAATGGCCACCAATCGCCACCACGGAGAAAAACACCGCCACGATCACCGTGACGCTCCCTGCCAGGCCGTCCAGGCCGTCCGTAAAATTAGTGCCGTTGGCGGTCCCCAGCACAATAAAAAAGAGAAACGGCAGGTTCCATACGCCCAGGTCCAGATACCGCCCCGCCTGGAACGGGATCCGCATGGCCAGGCTTACATCCGTGTAATGCAGCAGGTAATAGGCGAACACCGCCGTGACCAGCAGCTGGCCCCCAAATTTCTGTACGGGATTCAGCCCCATGGAGCGCTTGCACACCACCTTGATATAATCGTCCAAAAAACCAACCACCCCAAAGCCGACTGTCAGGAACAGCACCGGCGCCACCTTGGGATAACTGCCCAGGAAGGGGAGGCAGGTCACCACCACGCTGAACAGGATCAGCAGGCCCCCCATAGTCGGGGTCCCGGATTTCTTCAGGTGGGTAGCCGGGCCGTCATCCCTGACCGTCTGGCCGCATTTGAGCCTGCGCAGAAAGGGGATCGCCACCGGCCCCGCCAAGGCGCTCAGGGCAAAGGAGACCAGGACAGCCCATACATTAACCTTGCTCATTTTCTTGATTATACTCCTTTATTCCCAAATACGGAAGAATATTTTCAAAAAGCTGCCGGACGATAGGGGCCGCCACCTGCCCGCCATAATAGATCCCCTTGGGGTTATTCACGATCGCCAGCGCCATGACCTGCGGGTCATCCGCCGGCGCGAAGCCCAGAAACGAGGCTATGTACCTGCCGCTTCCCCTGGGCAGGGTCTGGCTGGTGGCAGTCTTCCCTCCCACCCGGAAGCCTTCCACCGCGCCGTTTTTCCCGGAGCCCTCAGAGACCACCAGCTCCAGGATCTCCCGCATGGTGGCGCTGGTCTTCTCCGAGACGATGCCGGAGCCCACAGGATAGGAAAACCGCTCCAGCACATTCCCCGCCTCGTCCAGCGTCTCCACCCCGAAATGAGGCGTGATCCGGTTCCCCCCGTTGATGAGGGAAGAAACGGTGGTCGCC
>CANPYT010000100.1 GCA_947588705.1 uncultured Acetatifactor sp.
GAGATCAGGTGCTATTTTAACGTCAATGCACCATTTGTTACAGTAATTTTGCTTGAAAAATCAAGCATTTATGCCAAATTTATCGGTGGGAAAGTTGAGTTATTTAATAATTTGGTTAGAAAATGAACACAATTTAGACACACTTTCCCCGTATAGTATTACTCAGATAGTTGATGAATTCACTATCTCCCCCCTCATGAAAGCGGAAGGTTTCGGTGTAAGCCGGGTCTTCCGCTTTTTTTGTTTATCATTCCGCGGCGGCCCGGCCTGCAGCCCTTTTGCCGAACCGTTACGAAAGATTTTATTTCAGGGTGGTAGAATTTGCCAAAATAGAGTAAAATAGAAACAGATGGAACAGGAGGGTATGGCATGAAAGTGAGAGATCTGCTGGAAGACTTGGAATATACCTGCGTCAGGGGAACTGTGGACACGGATGTGGAGAGCCTGGTCTACGACTCAAAAAAGGTGGGGCCGGGCTGTCTGTTTTTTTGTATAGAGGGGGCGAATTTCGACGGGCATACTTTTGCGGCGGAGGCGGCAGGGAAGGGCGCCGCAGCGTTAGTGGTGTCAAAGCCCGTGGAACTGCCCGAAGATACCCGGGCCGCCGTGATACAGGTGAAGGATACCCGCTATGCGATGGCCCGCCTGTCGGCAGCCTGGTTCGGGCATCCCGCGGAAAAGCTGAAGGTCATCGGGATCACCGGAACAAAGGGAAAGACCACTACCACATACCTGGTGAAGTCGATCCTGGAGGACGCGGGATACAGGGTGGGCCTTGTGGGAACCATAGAAGTGATCATCGGCGATACCCATATCCACGCGGAAAATACCACGCCGGAATCTTATCTGCTTCAGAAATATTTTGCGGAGATGGTGGAGGCGGGGCTGGACACGGTGGTGATGGAGGTGTCCTCCCAGGCGCTGATGCTCCGCCGGACACAGGGCTTTGTGTTCGACTATGGCATTTTCACCAACCTGGAGCCCGATCATATCGGGCCAAACGAGCACAGCAGCTTTGAGGATTATATGGCGTGTAAGAGCCTTTTGTTCCGGCAGTGCCGGGTGGGGATCGTCAACGGGGATGACAGCCATTGGCGGGAAGTGACAAAAGGGCACACCTGTGAGCTGGAAAATTTCGGCCTGGGAGAGCACTGTATGCTCCGGGCGGAGAATCTGGAGCTGGTGCACACGCCGGGGGAGCTTGGCGTCCGTTTCCATGTGGCGGGCCTGCTGGACCTGGACGTGGAGGTACAGACGCCGGGCAAGTTCAGCGTCTATAACGCCCTGGCGGCCATGGCGATCTGCAGGCATTTTAAGGTAAAGGATGAGGACATCCGGCGGGCGCTTTTGAACGCCCGGGTGAAGGGGCGTATTGAGATGGTAAAGGTATCGGACCGCTTTACGCTGCTGATCGATTATGCCCACAATGCCATGGCGCTGGAGAGCCTGCTCACGACCCTGCGGGAGTACAGGCCGAACAGGCTTGTCTGCCTTTTCGGATGCGGGGGCAACCGCTCCCGGCAGCGCAGGTTCGAGATGGGGGAGATCAGCGGGAAACTGGCGGATCTGACCATCATAACCTCCGACAATCCCAGGTTCGAGGAGCCGCAGGCCATCCTTGACGATATCCGGGCGGGCATGGAAAAGACCACGGGCCGGTATGTGGAGATCTGCGACCGGAAGGAAGCCATTAAGTACGCGATCTCCCATGGGCAGGAGGGCGATATCATCGTGCTGGCCGGGAAGGGGCATGAGGATTACCAGGAGATCCGTGGGGTGAAGTATCCCATGGACGAGAGGGTGCTGATCCGGGAGATCCTGGAGGAAGGGGTCGCGCATATTTAAGGCAACGGTCCAGCCGCCCGGCGCCGGAGGGCGCGGCAGCGCGGCTTTGCGAATGGCGCGGGCTGAACTGTCACTATTTAATGTTAATGTTAAGGGCGGGTCCATGCACGGCGGCCCGGGGGCGGACAAAAAGCGGAAGAAAAGGGGAGGGAGAGCATTGTGAGAGAGCTGTACGCTGACGTGATCGTGGACATCTCCCATGAAAAACTGGATAAGCCCTTTCAATACCGGGTGCCGGAGCGGCTGCGGGATAAGCTTGAGACGGGTATGTGCGTCACGGTGCCCTTCGGAAGCGGCAATAAACCGCTGCAGGGATATGTGGTGGCGCTGGGGGAGGAGTGCAAGTTTGACCCGGCCAGGACCAAGGATATCCTGGGGATGGCGGAAAAGGGAGTGGACGTGGAGGACAGGCTGATCGCCCTGGCGGCCTGGATCCGGAAGAATTACGGCTCCACCATGATACAGGCCCTGAAGACGGTGCTGCCCGCAAAACAGTCGGTGAAACGGCTGGAACACCGCACTGTGGAGCGGGCCATGGGCAGGGAAGAGATGATTTCCCTGCTGGGGGAGAGCGGCAGGCGCAGGCAGGTCGCAAAAGAGCGGCTCCTGCGGGAGCTGCTGGAGCAGGAGAGCATCCCCTACGAATGGGTGACGGGAAAGCTCGGCGTGTCGGCGCAGACAGTGAAGAGCCTGGAGCAGGCGGGGGCCGTCCGGGTGGTAAGCCGGGAGTGCTTTCGGGATCCCGTAGAGCTGGAGGACGGCGGGGAGCAGAGAAAGGAGCTCAGCGACGGGCAGCGGACGGTGGTGCGGGAGGTGCTGGCGGATGTGGATGCCGGTACGCCGGGTGTCTATCTGCTTCACGGCATCACCGGCAGCGGGAAGACGGAGGTCTACCTGGAGCTGATCGAGAAAGTCGTGGAGCGGGGGCGCCAGGCGGTGGTCCTGATACCGGAGATCGCGCTGACCTATCAGACCCTGCTCCGGTTTTACCGCCGTTTTGGGAATCGGGTCAGCGTCATGAATTCCACCCTCTCTCCCGGGCAAAAATACGATCAGTGCCAGCGGGCAAGGCAGGGGGATATCGATGTGATCATCGGGCCCCGCTCCGCGCTGTTTACCCCTTTCCCAAATATCGGCATCATCGTCATGGACGAAGAGCACGAGGGCAGCTATAAAAGCGAGTCCTCCCCCAAATACCACGCCAGGGAGACGGCGATGGAGGTGGCGAGGCTTCACGGGGCGGCGGTGGTGCTGGGATCCGCCACGCCTTCTGTGGAGGCGTATTATCGGGCGAAACGGGGAGAATACAGGCTGTTTACCTTAAAGGAACGCCTGACCGGAGGGAGCCTTCCCACCGTCTACACCGTGGACCTGCGGCAGGAGCTGCGGGAGGGGAACCGCTCGATCTTCAGCAGGAAGCTTCAGGAGCTTTTGAGCGACCGGCTCTCGAAGGGGGAGCAGAGCATCCTGTTTTTGAACCGCAGGGGGTATGCCGGGTTTGTGTCCTGCAGGGCCTGCGGCCATGTGATGAAATGCCCCCATTGTGACGTGTCCCTGTCGGAGCACAGGGGAGGCAGGCTGATGTGCCATTACTGTGGGCACAGCCAGCCGAAACCGGCCAGGTGCCCTGAGTGCGGCTCCGGGTATATCAGCGGCTTCCGGGCCGGCACCCAGCAGATCGAGGAGAAGCTGCGGGAGATGTTCCCGGGAGTGCGCTGCCTGAGGATGGACGGCGATACCACCAGGACGAAGGACAGCTACCGGCAGATCCTGTCCGCTTTCGCCGGAGGGGAAGCGGACGTCCTCATCGGTACCCAGATGATCGTCAAAGGGCACGATTTCCCGGGGGTGACGCTGGTGGGGGTGCTGGCGGCGGACCTGTCCCTTGGCGCAGGGGATTACCGGGCGGGTGAGCGCACTTTCCAGCTGCTGACCCAGGCGGTGGGCCGGGCGGGGAGGGGAGAGCTGCCCGGGGAGGCGGTGATCCAGACCTACCAGCCGGAGCACTACGCCGTAGTCCACGCGGCCGCCCAGGATTATGAGGGGTTTTACGAGGAAGAGATCGTGTACCGGGAGATTTTGGGCTATCCGCCGGTGGCGCACATGCTGGCCGTGCAGGTGTTTTCCGGCGTGGAGGAGCGCGGCGGGCAGCTGGCCGCCCGGCTGGCGGGGGCGGTGAGGGAGGCTTTCCCGGACGAGGCCGGGGAGCCTTGGGGCGGCGGAGGGCGGAAGGCTCCTATCCGGCTGATCGGGCCGGCGCCTGCCTCCATCGAAAAGCTTAATGATATTTTTAGATTTGTTTTCTATGTGAAATGCCCGGAATATGATAAACTGATAGAGATAAAGGATCTGGCTGAGAGAAAGCTGCAGGAGTGGCAGACGGCGGATACGGTGCAGTTTGACTTTGATCCCATGAACACCCTGTAGAGGCCCTGTCCATAGCAAATGGCCGCAAAGCGGCGGAAAAGAGGAAAAATGGCGATTAGGAACATACGTGAGATCGGTGAGGAAGTGCTTACCAAAAAATGCAGGGAAGTCACGGAAATGACGCCCCGTATCAGGGAATTGATCGAGGACATGCTGGAGACAATGTATGAGGCAAACGGTGTGGGGCTGGCGGCGCCGCAGGTGGGCGTACTGAAGCGGATCGTCGTGATCGACACCACCGGAGACAATCCCTACATCCTCATCAACCCCAGGATCGTGGAGTCCAGCGGGGAGCAGACCGGGGCGGAAGGGTGCCTCAGCGTACCGGGGAAGACGGGCCAGGTGACAAGGCCAAGCTATGTGAAGGCGGTGGCCCTGGACGTGAATATGCGGGAATATGAGCTGGAGGGGACCGACCTGCTGGCGAGGGCCATCTGCCATGAGCTGGACCATCTGGACGGCCATCTCTATGTGGAGAAGGTGGAAGGGCCGCTCAGGGACGCGGCGGCTGACGAGGAGGACGCCTGAGGGAGATCCCGGAAAGCGGGACCACGGAGGTTAAAATGAAGATCATTTTTATGGGAACACCGGATTTCGCGGCGGGCGCCCTGGGGGCGCTGCTCAGGGCCGGACATGAGATAACGCTGGCTGTGACCCAGCCGGACCGGCCAAGGGGCCGCAGCGGGGAGCTGCTCCCTTCGCCGGTGAAGGTCTGTGCCCTGGAGCACGGGATCCCGGTCTTTCAGCCCCGGCGGATCAAGAAGCCGGAGGCGGTGGAGGAATTAAGGCGGTACGGGGCGGATGTGTATGTGGTGGCGGCGTTCGGCCAGATCCTGTCCCAGGAGATACTGGATATCCCGCGGTACGGCTGCCTGAACATCCATGCGTCACTGCTCCCGAAATATCGGGGGGCGGCGCCTATCCAGCATGTGATCCTGGACGGGGAAGAGCGGACGGGGGTGACCATCATGCAGATGGACGCGGGGATCGACACCGGTGACATGCTGTATAAGAAGGAGATCCCCATCGGGGACAGGGACACCTACGAGACCCTGCATGACAAGCTGATGGAGCTTGGGGGCAGGGCCATTGTGGAAGCGTTGGCTTTGCTGGAACAGGGGCGGCTCCCACGGGAGAAGCAGCGTGACGGGGAGAGCAGTTACGCGCCGATGATAGAAAAGTCCATGGGGGAGATCGATTTTTCCGCCGGGGCGGCGGCCGTGGACAGAAAGATCCGTGGGCTGACCCCGTGGCCCAGCGCCTTTACCTATTACAAGGGGAAGCAGCTGAAGATCTGGAGGGCGGAGCCGGACGAAAGCCCGGAGGCCGGCGCCCACCCGCCGGGGGAGATCCTGGAGACGGGAAAAGAGTTTGTGAAGGTGGCGGCAGGCCAGGGGGCCCTGCGCATTTATGAACTTCAGCTGGAAGGGAAAAAGCGGCTGCAGGCCCACGACTTCCTGCTGGGGGTCAAGATGCTGCCGGGCGAGAGGTTGGGCCGTTGAAGGGCCTGTTTTACAGAGAAAAGGAGTGAATGACCATGCCATATTATTACTATTGGGATCCCACGTACTTTCTTGTGCTGATCGGTATGCTGCTCTGCCTTGGGGCGAGCGCACTGGTGAACAGCACCATGAAACGCTATGGAAAGGTCCGGAACAGTACCGGGCTTACCGGCGGTGAGGCAGCTCGGCGGATCCTGGACAACGAGGGGCTTTACGGGGTGCAGGTGGAATGCCTGCAGGAGGACAGCGGGGATCACTATGACCCGAGGACAAAGACGGTGCGGCTGTCCTACGGCAATTATCACAACGCGTCCGTGACGGCGGTGAGCGTGGCGGCCCACGAGTGCGGACATGCGATCCAGCACGATAAGGAATATGCCTTCCTTACCTTCCGTTCCGCGCTGGTACCGGTGGTGAACATCGGCAGCCGTCTCGGGGTGCCCCTGATCCTTCTGGGGGTGATCCTGAGCTGGAACTATACTTTGATCCAGATCGGCATCTGGGCTTTTTCCCTGTCACTGCTGTTCCAGCTCGTGACGTTGCCGGTGGAGTTCAACGCTTCTTCCAGGGCTGTGGCAAAGATCGACCAGTACGGTCTGCTGAGCCCTCAGGAGGTATCCGGCGGCAGGCGGGTGCTGACGGCGGCGGCATTGACCTATGTGGCGGCGGTGGCTTCTTCCGCGCTGCAGCTGTTAAGGCTTGTCCTGCTCTTCGGAGGCAACCGGAGAAGAGGGGACTGATCCGGGGGAGAGAAGGCCATGACGGAAAATATCAGAGAAATTGCCATGGATACCATGCTGACCCTGGCGAAACAGAAGGACTATTCCAATGAGCTGATCCGCTCCGTGCTGGATAAATATGACTACCTGCCGGACAGGGATAAGGCTTTCCTCAAACGGCTGACGGAAGGGACGCTGGAGAGACGGCTGGAGCTGGACTATTACCTGAACAGGGCCGCCACCGTCCCGGTGGGAAAGATGCAGCCGCTGATCAGGGAATTGCTGCGCATCAGCCTCTATCAGATGTTATATATGGACGCGGTTCCGGATCGGGCCATCTGCAGCGAGGCATGTAAGATCGCGGCAAAGCGGGGGTTCGCGGGCCTGAAAGGCTTTGTGAACGGCGTCCTGCGCAGCCTGGCGAGGCAGAAGGACAGCCTGCCCCTGCCGGACAGGGAAAAGGAACCCATGCGGTACCTCTCTGTGAAATATTCCATGCCGGACTGGATCGTGGATGTCTGGGCGGGCGAATACGGGACGGAGATCACGGAAACACTTCTGGAGGGCCTGCTGCGGGTGCATCCGGTATCCCTGCGGTTTCGGACGGACCTGCCCGGCCGGGAGAGGGATGCGCTCCTCGACGAGATCTGCAGGCAGGGGTTTCCGGCCCATCCCAGCGGCCTGCTGCCGTATGTGTACACGTTGGAGAAGACATGTGCCGTAAACCGGCTCCCGGGGTTTGAGGAAGGGCTGTTCACGGTTCAGGATGTGACTTCCGCGCTGGCCGTGGAGGCGGCGGGGATCCGCGGGGAGGATTTTGTGGTCGATGTGTGCGCCGCCCCCGGCGGAAAGAGCCTGCTGGCCGCGGAGAAGGCGGCGGAGGTCCTGGCACGGGATAGGTCGGAGGAAAAGGCGGAGCGGATCCGCCAGTCCGCCGAAAGGATGAAGGCGGGGAACATACAGATACAGGTCTATGACGGTACGGCGACGGATCAGGAGCTTTTGGGGAAGGCCGACGTGCTGCTGTTGGACGTGCCCTGCTCGGGGCTGGGGGTCATGGGGAAAAAGCGGGATATCAAATACCGCGTCAGCCGGGAGACCATGCGGGGGGTGGAGGCTCTGCAGAAGGAGATCGTAGACGCCTGCTGGAGGTATGTAAAGCCCGGCGGGATCCTTGTGTACAGCACCTGCACCATCAACGCCAGGGAAAATGAGGAGATGGTAAAGTACATTTCCCAGGAGCTTCCCTTTGACCCGGATCCCCTGGACGGTGTGCTGCCCGGGGAGGTTATCGCCTTTCGGGAGCGTTTTGAGGCGCTGCGGGCGGAAAAGGGGAAGCCCTCCTGGGTCGGCCTGGACGAGGCCCAGAGAAGGGCCTGCGTTCAGCTGCTGCCCGGGTATACGGAGGGAGACGGATTTTTTATTGCCAGGTTTCGACGGCGGCAGCGCTGAAGCATGCCGGGGATACAGGGATGAAATGAGGGAATATGCGGGAAGAAGGGAAGAAGGACATTAAATCTATGACGCTGCCGCAGCTGGAAGAGGAGGTCAGGGCGGCGGGAGAGAAGGCTTTTCGGGCGAGGCAGCTGTATCAGTGGATGCATGTGAAGCTGGCCAGGGGATTTGGGGAGATGACGGATCTTTCCAGGGAATTTCGGCAAAGATGCGGGGAAACCTATGCCTATACCTGCCTCGAGAAGGTCAGGATGCAGGAATCTGCCATCGACGGGACACGGAAATATCTGTTCCGCTTAAGCGACGGCAACCTGGTTGAGAGCGTCTGGATGAAATATCATCACGGGAACAGCGTCTGTATTTCTTCCCAGGTCGGATGCCGGATGGGGTGCCGGTTCTGCGCGTCCACGCTGGACGGGCTGGTGCGGGGCCTTCTGCCGTCGGAGATGCTGGATCAGGTCTATGCCATCCAGCGGGACACGGGGGAGCGGGTCTCCAACGTGGTGGTCATGGGAACGGGAGAGCCCCTGGACAATTACGACAACCTTCTCGCCTTCCT
>CANPYT010000101.1 GCA_947588705.1 uncultured Acetatifactor sp.
GAGTTTTTCGTTGTACGTGCAACGACGCCAGCCAGACGTTTCATACTCTGAGATTCCAACTCTTCCGTTGCAAGGAAGTAGAAGGCTGTTTTCTTTTTCAGGAACTCTTTGATCAGCGTTGTTTTGCCAACTCTGCGTCGGCCATAGATGACCACGAAACCGCCGTCACGTTCATATTCTGTGTTCAGCTTTTCCAGCTCCGCTTTTCTACCAATAAATTTCATGCTCGCGCCTCTTTATGATAAAATATTTTATGATAACCTTGTTTATATTATACATTCATGTATCAGAAAGTCAAGGTCATATATCAAAAAACGGCTCGGATTTGATTGCTCCGAACCCTTATTTTTCGCACTTTTCCGGCTCTTTGTTAGTTACCAGTTTGCTACTTATATTTTTTTCCTTGTTCTCATACATTCTTTGTTTTTAACTTTGGTTTTTAACTTTTGAAAATTATTTACGTATTTTACGTGTTTTCTATTGACATTACGTATAATACGTAGTATTATACGCTTGTAAGGAGGCAACAATACAAATGAGATTTCGAGAAATTGAAAAACAAGTCCTTGATGATGGATGGTTTCTCGTAGATGTGAAAGGTTCACATCATCAATACAAACACCCAACCAAATCGGGAAAGGTAACAATCCCAAATCATCGAGGCGATATTCCTCAAAGGGTTGTCAACTCCATACTTAAACAGGCAAGTCTCAAATGAGACCTGTCGCCTTAATAGAAAGGAGATTCATATGAACTATATTTATCCTGCTGTGTTTTATCCAGAGGACGACGGACGATTCTCCGTCATCTTTCCCGACCTCAACGACCTCGCCACATACGGAGATAATCTCGCAGATGCTTTCGCAATGGCTCAAGAGGCTTGTGGTCAATATCTTTTCAATTCATTGCGTGATGGCGATGTTCTTCCTGTTCCATCTGCACTTGATTCCGTCGAAAAGGATGACGAAAATGCTCTTGTCAATCTTGTTTGTGTAAACCTTGACGAGTATGCTCGTGCATACGACGACAAGGCTGTCAAGAAAACATTGAGCATCCCTGCATGGCTCAATACTGCATGTGAGAATCTTGGTCTCAACTATTCAAAAGTTCTCAAAGATGCACTCATTGCAAAATTGCAAACTCGCCCGTAACCTCATTTGTATATTATAAAGAAAGCCCCGAAAATACTGGATTTTCGGGGCTTGTTGTTCTTTTCTGATATTCGATTGAATTATCTCTTGGTGAACTGAATTATCGCTTACTGAACTGCGGCGCACGTCTTGCGGCTTTGAGGCCGTACTTCTTCCTTTCCTTCATACGAGGGTCTCTGGTCAGATAACCGGCCTTCTTCAGAACCGGCCTATAGTCGGCATCAACCTGAAGCAGCGCTCTCGCGATGCCATGGCGAATTGCTCCTGCCTGTCCGGTATAACCGCCGCCGTGAACATTTACCAGCACGTCAAACTTTTCCACATTCTCAGTGAGAGCCAGAGGTTGACGCACGATCACCTTCAGGGTCTCAATGCCAAAATAGTCATCTATGCTTCTTTTATTGATCGTAATCTCGCCTTTTCCGGGCATCAGATATACCCTGGCGATGGACTTCTTTCTTCTGCCTGTGCCGTAGTACCTTTCCGTTTTAGCCATGATTTATTCTCCTCCTATCCTTTAGAATGTCAGTGTCTCAGGTTTCTGAGCCGCATGCTTGTGTTCAGGTCCTGCGTATACAAAAAGCTTCCTGTACATCTGTCTTCCTAAAGGTCCCTTGGGAAGCATTCCCTTGATCGCCAGCTCCACCACCTGCTCGGGCTTCTTCGCAAGCTTTTCTCTCAGAGTTGCCTCCTTCATGCCGCCAACATAATCGGAATGATGATAATATACTTTCTGATCCAACTTCTTACCGGTAACTTTGATCTTCTCGGCATTTACAACGATTACGTAATCGCCGGTATCCATGTGAGGAGTGAAGATGGGTTTATTCTTTCCTCTAAGGATCTTGGCAACCTCAGAAGCAAGGCGTCCAAGGGTCATGCCCGTGGCGTCTACTACGTACCACTTTCTATCGATTGTAGCTGGACTAGCCATAAATGTTTTCATTCTGTTCCCTCCGTATTGCTTTGTCACTTGGGTGTCCTGTGTCCCATATGCTCCGCAGATGTCCGGCTACGTCACATACTTTCGCAGAACAGCTTGTTCTCTATCTCTCAAGCGCTCCGCCGGGGCTTTGGCTCGGCGCTCAGAAACACTGCCACATTCACATATTTTACTATACACTTCCGTGTGTGTCAATAAGTAATTTCCAGAAAAGATGCAACTGAAAATGCAACCGGCTGAACGGTCACGCAAACTCATATCCCACAAGCGTCAGCCCACAGGCCGGGGCTGTGGGGCCCGCCGCACTCCGCTTCCGGGCCAGAAGCACCTGGCGAACGCTCTCCGGTTCCCGCTTCCCCTGCCCGACTTCCATCAGCGTTCCGGCAAGGATCCTCACCATATTGTAGAGAAATCCGTTTCCACAGACCCGTATGACAAGCTCCGCCCCCTGCTCCTCCAACTCAAGGGAATACAGTGTACGGACCGTGCTCTCCGCCTGGGAACCGGACTGGCAGAAGCTCCGGAAATCATGTTCCCCCACCAGGAAAGCCGCCGCCTGCCGCATCCGCTCCACATCCAGCGGCCGATAGGTAAAGTAGGCGTAAAACCGTCTCACCGGCATGGGAAACTCCCCCCGGTAAATGCGATACTCATACGTTTTCCGGCTCTCGCAGCGCCTGGGATGCCAGTCCGGCGCAACCTCTTCCGACTTCTGGATCCGTATGTCCTCCGGCAGCCACTGATTCAGCGCATAAGAGATCTTCTCTCCAGGCATCCGGCTCCTTGTATCAAATACCGCCACATTACAAAGAGCGTGCACCCCCGCGTCCGTGCGGCTGGCGCCGATCACATGGATCTCCTCTCCCAGCAGCCTGGTCAGCGCCCTGTTCAGCTCGCTCTCGATCGTATTTCCGTTATTCTGAATCTGCCAGCCGTGATAATTGGTTCCGTCATACGCCACTGTCAAGCGGATCCTCTTTACCGTCATATCCACAGCCACACCAGCCTTCCCACCGTAATACTCACCGCCAGGTAAAGCGCAAGGCAAAGGTAGGCAACCCTGTCACGCCTCTGATAGACCAGCGGTTTCATCTTCGTCCTTCCCTCACCTCCCCGATAGCATCGGGATTCCATGGCCATAGCCAGGTCATTTGCCCTGCGGAACGCAGAGACAAACAGGGGCACCAGGAGGGGCACCAGGGCCTTGGCCCTTTTAATGATATTCCCGCTCTCAAAATCCGCCCCCCTAGCAATCTGGGCTTTCATGATCTTGTCTGTTTCTTCCATTAAAAGGGGAATAAAGCGCAGGGCGATGGACATCATCATAGCCACCTCATGCACCGGTACCTTAAAGACCCGCAGCGGCCGCAGCATTTTCTCCATACCATCCGTCAGGTTGTTTGGCGTTGTTGTCAGCGTCATAATAGAGGAACCGATGATCAGCATAGCCAGCCTGACGGCTATAGTCACCGCCGTCCAGACCCCCTCTACGGTAATGGTCAGCTTCCAGAATGACACAATCTCCCTGCCCGGGGTGAGAAAAAGGTTGAAAACCACGGTGATCAGCATCAAAAACAGTATGGCCCGCATCCCCCGCACCATAAACCGAAAGGGCACACGCGACAGCTTGATCACAATTCCCAAAAACACCGCTGCCGCCAGATACCCAAGCGGATTGCTGAAAAAGAAAAGCGAGATAATATACAGCAGGGTTCCCCCAAGCTTTACCCGCGGGTCGAGCCTGTGGATCACGGAATCTGTCTGGTAATATTGTCCTAAAGTGATATCTCTAAGCATGTCTTTTTGTTTTTCTCCTCTTACCGGCCCAGGGCATGCAGCACCGTCTCCGCAGCCTCCCCAATGGTCGTGGCGTCCACATCCACATCCAGCCCTCTCTCCTTCAGCAGATGCAGGATGTAAGTGACCTGGGGGGCCGCAAGCCCCACATCCTCCAGCTCTTTATAGTGGCGGAATACCTCTCCGGGCACATCGTCAAACAACACGCTGCCGCGATTCATCACGATGATCCGATCCACATATTCCGCCACATCCTCCATACTGTGCGACACCAGGAAGATCGTCATCCCCGATTCCGTCTGCAGCTTCTTGATCTGCCTCAATATCTCATCCCGCCCCCTGGGATCCAGTCCGGCCGTTGGCTCATCCAGGATCAGCACCTCCGGCTTCATAGCCAGCACACCCGCGATGGCGGCCCGCCGCTTCTGTCCCCCGGACAGATCAAAGGGCGATTGGTAAAAAAGCTCGTCCGGCAGCCCCACCTTCCGCAGGGCCTCATAGGCGCGGAGCTCCACTTCCCGCCTCTCCAGCCCAAGGTTTTTAGGCCCGAAGCAGACATCCGAGAACACGTCCACTTCAAAGAGCTGGTGCTCCGGGTACTGAAAGACCAGGCCCACCCGGCTGCGCAGCTTTTTCATATCGTAATCCTTGCCGTAGATATCTTCCCCGTCAAAATAAATATGGCCGGATGTAGCCCTCAAAAGGCCGTTCAGATGCTGCGCCAGCGTGGATTTACCGGAACCGGTGTGGCCTATGATCCCCACAAATTGCCCGTCCGGGATCTGAAGGCACACATCCCGCAGGGCTGCCACCGCCAAAGGCGTGTCCTGACCGTATATGTAATTTACATGATCCAGAATAATCGACATAATTCAAACCCCATTCACGCGTCTTTCATGCCCGCAGCTTCTGCAGCTCGTCCGCCAGCTCCTCCGCCGTCAGGATGCCATCCGGCAGCGCCAGGCCCCTGCGCTTCAGCTCATATGCCAGCATCGTCACCTGGGGCACATCCAGCCGCAGCTTTTTCAGTTTTTCCACCTGCGAGAAAATTTCTTTCGGTGTTCCCTGCATGGCGATCTTCCCCTGATCCATGACATAAACCCGGTCCGCATGAATGATCTCCTCCATATAATGCGTGATCAGGATCACCGTCACGCCTTCCACCTGATTCAGGCCTCTCACGGCCCGGATGACCTCCTTGCGCCCGCTGGGATCCAGCATGGCAGTAGGTTCATCCAACACGATACATTTAGGGTGCATAGCCAGGACTCCCGCTATGGAGACACGCTGCTTCTGCCCCCCGGACAGCTTGTTTGGAGAATACTTACGGAAAGCATACATCCCCACTGCCCGCAGGCTTTCCTCCACCCGCTCCCAGATCTCCTTTGTCGGAACTCCCATATTTTCCGGCCCAAACCCCACGTCCTCTTCCACCACCTGGCCGATGATCTGATTGTCCGGGTTCTGGAACACCATTCCCGCCGTCTGGCGGATCTCCCACACCTTGTCTTCCTCCGAGGTGTCCATGCCGTCAACCCATATCGTTCCCTCGGTGGGATTTAGGATCGCGTTGATCTGCTTGGCCAGCGTGGATTTGCCGGAACCATTGTGCCCTAAGATCGCCACAAATTCCCCCTGCGCAATATCCAGGCTCACCTTGTCCACTGCCGTCGTGATCCCTTCCACATTCCCTTCTTCATCCCGCCTGATATATTCATATACCACATCTGCAGCCTTAACGATTCCCATGTCTTACCCCATTTCCGCGTTTCCGTCCGATCCCGTCGGATACTTGTTCCACTATATCAGATTCATTTCGGAAATACAACCATTTCCTCCCCATTTACAAAACGTCTTTTCCCGTGGTATGCTTATAACAATGGATCTGTCCGATCCGCCTTACGCCGGGATGGCTTTTCCACAGAAAGGAATGTTTATGAACAAAACAAAACTCATTCGCGCGTTTTTTACTCTGACCGCCATCATTGTCCTTGCCGTCTTGCTAAACCGGCTGTTTATGCGGAACTCCATGAGCCTTTCCGAATATGTACAGCAAAACGCCCCTTCGGGTGTTCCGTCCCCGCTCCCTGGCGAGACCGATGCCAACGAGGATGAGGAAATACCTTCTTCCCCGGAAATATCCCCTTCCGTGGTTGCCCCCCCGCCGGAATCCGGCGATAACGTCCCGCAGCTGACGGGCGCCGCCTTAAACGGCGATTCACAACTGGAACAGCGCTATACCCTGTGTGAAAATTTTTATTTTGAACCGCTTTCTGACAACCTGTGCCGCTATATCACGGGAGTCTCTTACCCTGCCAGCCGCCAGGAAAACCAAGGCGGAGATCCGAAACAGAAAACAGGCCCCGATCAAGGGGCTGGCGCGAATCAGAAAACTGGCGCGAGTCAGGAAACTGGCCCCAATCAGGGGGCTGACACGAATCAGGAGGCTGGCTCCGATCAGGAGGCTGGCTCAAGCCAGAAAACAAGCCCCGATCAGGAGGCTGGCTCGAGTCAGGAAACAGGCTCCGATCAGGAGACTGGCTCAAGTCAGAAAACAGGCTCCGATCAGGTGACTGGCGCGAATCAGGAAACAGATCCCGATCAGAAAACTGGCGCGGCCCCCGGACAGCCTGTGGTCACTTTCGAGGATCTACGATATGTGCACATCCTCCACTATGATTTCGACGGAAATGTGGCGGAGGGCGAATTGATCTGCAACGCTGCCATCGCCCGGGACCTGGTGGAGATCTTTTATGAGCTGTATCGCAGCGAATACCAGCTGGAGCGTGTGCGGCTGATCGACGAATATGACGGTGACGCTATCGCCTCCATGGAAGACAACAATACCTCCTGCTTTAACTATCGGGTGGTAGAGGGAACCTCCAGCCTGTCCAAACATGCCTATGGCCTTGCCATCGACATAAATCCCTTTTATAACCCTTACGTCACCTACAACGGTGACGGCAGCGAAAAAGTATCTCCCGCTGCCGCTGCGTTTTATGCCGACCGCTCAGCCAGCTTTGCCTATAAGATCGACGAGGAGGATCTGTGCTATAAGCTCTTTCTGGACCACGGCTTCATCTGGGGCGGTAACTGGAACAGCAGCAAAGATTACCAGCATTTTCAGAAATCCCTGGACTAACTTTCCGGATCTCCCGCTATATTTTTATCTCCGTCCACTTTCCCTGCCGAAAACGGATCGTGGCAAATATGTAACGGGAGAGCTGATCCGCCACGACCCCGATCCAGATCCCCACAATGCCAAACCCCAGCGTGTATCCAAAGAGATAGGATCCCAGTGTGCGCATAACGGTGACGCTGAATGCGGATGCCACCGCCGTATAGAACGTATCTCCGGCTCCCCTGAGGCAGCCCATATAGATCACCTGTGCGATCTGGAGCACCACAACAAAGATGATCACGTGCATGATGCGGACCCCCACGGCTACGATCTCCTCTTCCTTCGGGAAAAACAGCGCCATCAGCGGGCGGGCCCCAAAGAAGTACACTACCGCCAGGATCACCGAGATAACCCCTCCGATCATCCTGCATGTCCTGCCGTAATCTTTCGCTTTCTCCGGCTGCTTTGCCCCCAGGCTATAACCTATCAGCGCTACTGCCGTAGCCTGCAGCCCATCCCCGAAGGAAAAGGAAAGGCCCATAATGTTCATTCCCACCTGATGGGCCGCCATGGCTGAAGTTCCCTGATCCGCCGCCATGATAGCCGTCAGCATAAATCCGATGCGCATGAGCACCTGCTCCGCAAATACGCTGTACCCAACCTTGACGATGTTTTTCAGCGCCTCTAAGGTCGGCCTGAGTTTCTCTCGAAAGATATAGGGAATGCTTATAAAGGTATCTTTTTTCCACACCGAAGCCAGACTCATAAAGCTGGCTACCACCGTTCCCAGCACTGTGGCTATGGCCGCCCCTCGTATGCCCAGAGCCGGAAAACCCAAATGCCCTTCTATCAGCAGATAATTTGCCGCAATATTCACACCGCTGGAAACCAGGTTGGTCCGCATGGTGATACGGGTATTGCCCGCCCCCCGCTGTGCGGAATTTACCCCCATCTGAACACAGTTGAAAATCATGCCGCCCATGATGATCCGAAAATACAACACGGCGCTGTCGTGGGTCTGCTCCTCGGAACCGCAGAACCGGATAATGGGATCCGCAAACATCACCAGCAGGACACTGAACAAGACCGCCGCCACGAGAACGAACACCAGGAAGGTGGCAAAGATCCTGTTCGCC
>CANPYT010000102.1 GCA_947588705.1 uncultured Acetatifactor sp.
CCTCCGCGCCCGGCCTGCCGAGCCCGTCTAACGTCTTGCCTAACAGGAAATCCCCTACCGAAACGCACAGGGATTCCCCCGTGTTCTCCACCAGATTGCCGATCCCGATCCCCTCGGTATTTTCATAGGGCATCAAAAGGGTGCGTCCCTCCTTAAAGCCGACCACCTCCGCCATGATACCCGGCCCCTGCGCGCCCTCCGGGTGGATATAGCAGATATCCGCCAGTTTGGCATCCGGACCCGCGGACTCGATGGTAAGCCCTACCACGTTCACCACCTTGCCCAGCTTGCGGACAAAACTCTGCTCCGCCACCTTTTTATATTTGTCGAAATCCACGAAAACCCTCTGCAAGTTCTCATTCCTCCCCGGACCAGGCCAGCAGCATCAGCTTCTGCTTCAATCCCGCGAGCTGAGTGCCAAGGCTGCAGTCAAAGATACCGCCATCCGTCTCGATCAGGCACTCGTTCTTCCCAAGCGTCATATCTTCCACGACCTCCACCGTGCCTATGCCGGAAGGGATCCCGGCAAAAAGCTGTTTTTTCTGCATGGCCACATAGGTATAATCTTCCTTGGAGACATGGATCAGGAAATTGCCTCCTCCCTCCAGCTCATGCATGGTCCTGGTGATCAGATGGTTCAGGATCTCACGGCTGGAAGACAGGTCAACCTGAAAGATATGCTCATAAACAGACGTGATGGTATCCACAAATTTGGGCTCCAGCTCGTCGAGAAGCTGGCTGTACTCCGTCTCCAGCTGATGCTTTTTCTGCTGATATTCTTTTTTGGCCGCATCCGCCTCGGCCCGCGCCTTAGCCTGGCCGGCCTCATACCCCTGCTGGCGGGCGGCGTCGAGGATGCCGGTCTTCTCCCGCTCAGCCTGGGCCCTGGCGTCCTCCAGGAGCCCGGCCGCCTCTTTCTGGGCCTGTTCCAGCATGGCCTGGGCGTCTTTCTGCGCCTGGGCCAGCAGCGCCTGCACGTCCTCATGGGCCTTGATGACGGTATTCTGGGCGAGGACGTCCTCCGGGGACAATTCCACCTCCTCGGCGCCCAGGCCGGAGACGAAACCATCCTCGGACGCCTGCTGCTCCCGCCTCGGGGCCGCGTTTTCCCGCCTGCGCCGGATCAGCTCATTCGTGTCGATAAGCCGCGCCTCCTCGGACTCCACCATATTAAACTGTTTCACAAGATTATTCCTAGACAACGATCTCGTCACCTCCGCCTCTGGAAATAACGATCTCACCGGAATCCTCCAGTTTTCGGATAATATTTACGATCTTCTGCTGGGCTTCCTCCACATCTTTCATACGCACAGGGCCCATAAATTCCATATCTTCCTTTATCATGACGGCAAGACGCTTGGACAGGTTGCCAAAGATAGCGTTCTGCACCTGCTCGTTTGCGCTCTTTAAGGCGATGGCAAGATCGTTGTTGTCCACATCCCGCAGCACACGCTGGATCGCCCTGTCGTCCAGCAGCAGGATATCCTCGAATACGAACATCTTCTTCCGGATCTCGTCCGCCAGCTCGGGTTCCTCGATCTCCAGGGTCTCCATGATATGGCGCTCGGTCCCTCGGTCCACGGTGTTCAGGATCTCCACCACCGCGTCCACGCCGCCGATAATTGTGTAATCCTGGTTCACCAGGCTTGCCAGTTTGGATTCCAGCACCTTCTCCACCTCCTTGATCACGTCAGGGCTGGTACGGTCCATGACGGCGATCCTCCTCGCCACGTCCGCCTGCCGGTCAGGAGACAGCGCGGAGATGATAATGGCCGCCTGGCCGGGCGACAGATAGGACAGGATCAGGGCGATGGTCTGAGGGTGTTCGTCCTGGATAAAGTTGATCAGCTGGGTCGCGTCCGTCTTCCGCACAAACTCGAAAGGCTTTACCTGCAGGGACGCCGTCAGCTTGCCGATGACATCCATGGCCTTCTCCGAGCCCAGCGCTTTCTCCAGCAGATCCTTTGCGTAGTTGATGCCGCCCTCGGCGATATACTGCTGCGCCAGGCAGACCTCGTAAAATTCGTTGATCACGCTTTCCTTCACCTGAGGCGTCACGCTTCTGGTGTTGGCGATCTCAAGGGTCAGCTCCTCGATCTCCTCCTCCTTCAGGTGTTTGAAAATGCCGGCCGATCTCTCCGGCCCAAGGGCGATGAGAAGGATCGCCGCCTTCTGTACCCCCTTGAGATTCTCAGTCGATGTTGTCGCGCTTCTAGGCATACCGTTACCTCTCTTTCACGGACCGTCAGCCCCAATCTTCGTTCAGCCAGTTCCGCAGCAGATTTGCCGCGGCCTCCGGGTTTTCGTCCACAAACTTCTCTATCAGCACCCGTGTCTCGGACTTGGTCTCCACATCGATGTCCTCCAGCTCGCTCTCCGGCGTGGACTGGAGCATACTCTCCACAGACAGCTCCTCTTCCTCTTCCTCGCCGCCCTTTCCGGAACGCATGGTGCGCAGCACCACAAAGGCGAGGAGCCCGATGATCAGGATGATCATCACGATGCTCAGGATGTCCGTGCCGCTCAGGGAGAATCCCTCCGCGTCATTAAATACCGGGGACTCATACGCTATGATGGTGATGCGGTCGCGGCTGATGCCGGTGGCGTTTGCCGCCAGGTCATAATATTCATCCGGCACCTCCAGCAGAACGTCTCCGCTGTTGGAATCCTTGAAATCTTCCCAGGTCAGCCCGCCGTCCAGCAGCCCCTGGCGCCTTACGCTGTCCTCGTTGTACTCCCGGTAGGAGATCAGGGCGATGGACATGGAAGAAGCCGAATAGTCGATGCTTCCGGCGATGGTCTTCTGGTACTCCGCCATCTCGTTTGGCAGGTACTTCCGGTCCGCCTCCTCCGTGCTGGATTCACTGTAATTGTTGTCAGGATAGACATATGTAGTACCGATGTCGCTGTCGTTGGAATCGGTCCCCGGTACGCCGTTCACCCCGCCGGAACTCTCGTTGCTGTATACGGATTCCTCCCCCAGCATACCCTCCGTCCGGCCGTCCGGGGCGGAATACTCCTTGATGCTCCTCTCGTATTCGCTGTAATCCACGCTCAGCCGCGCGGCCACCTCAATCATGTCATACTGTCTCGTGCCGTAGATCACGCGCTTTACCTGGCTGTTCAGCATGGACTCCGCCTGGCTTTGGAGCTCCTGCAGGGAGTTTGCTATGCCCGCGCTGGAAAAATCGTCGCCCCCGGCAAAGAGGACATTCCCGTTCTGGTCAAGGATCGTGATATTGTTGGTCGTATCGTTATTCAGGAAGGAGGCTACCGCCTTTGCCATGGCTGTGGCGTTGGCGGAAGAAAACGCCGCCGTGTCGGAAAGGGTCAGCTGGATATAAGCGGAGCCCTCCGATTCCTGGGCGATCAGCGTACCGTTCTGAGGGCCGAGATCCAGCATGACCTGCGCGGCTTCTACCGCGTCGATCTGGACAAAAGCCGCCTCCAGCTCCGCCTGCAGATAGTCCTTGTAATACTTCTCCCGGTCGGACGCGGTAGTGGACATGCTGGTGTCATAGTAATCGCTCAGCTTCAGGGCATTGGGAACATAGCCCGCGGATCCCATGGCAAGGTACGCCACGGAACGCTGGCTCCTCTCCACCTCGATAGTCAGGCCGTTGTCGGACTCGCGATGGGTGATGCCCGCGGATTCCAGGATCTCCACCAGCTCCGCCGCCTCCGCGGTATCATCGCAGGTGATCAGCTCCTCGTAACTGGGCCTGGTAAACACATAGATAATGATTGCAAAGGTGAATACCACCGCCGCAGTGATAGAGACTATGATCGTCTTCTGCTTGGAGGTAAATTTATTCCACCATTCCAATATTTTATGGAGTATTTCTTTCAGCTTGTCAGCCATGGTAGTTCTCCCTTTGGTAATTTAATATACTTGGGGCGCTGCTGCCGTGCGTCAGATCTGCATCTGCATGATCTCCCTGTACGCTTCCAGAAGCTTGTCCCGAACAGCTACCGTGTACTGAAGAGCTGTGGACGCCTTTTGCAGGGCAATGGTCAGGTCATGGGTGTTCTCTGTCTCGCCGAGGGCAAACTTTATCTCCTCATCCTCCCAGTCGGAGAGATAATTGTTGGTGGTCTTGATATTGTCGATGGCGGTATTCAGGAACGAGTCAAACAGCGTTCCATCCACCGTCTCGTCCTTCCGGGTCAGAGAGCCCGTCAGGGAAGCCTCCTCCAGGTTATTCAGCTTGGTAACTCCCAACAGACCTGTGATTGCCGATAATTCCATTTTCTATTCCTCCTGCCTTAAAAACACAACAAGCGGGCCTGCTTTCTCTCAGGCCCTGCCCTGTCCGTTATCCTCCGATCATCCTTTTCCGATCTCAAGCCCCTGCAGCGCAATAGCCTTGCTGGCGTTGAACGCGGTGGCGTTTGCCTCGAACGCCCGGCTGGCGTCGATCATATTGGTCATCTCCGTGATGATATTCACGTTGGGGCCTGTGACATAGCCGTTCTCATCCGCGTCGGGATGGGAGGGATCGTATACCATGTTCATCTCCGTCTCATAATCCTCGTACACGCCGCTGACCTTCACGCCCTGCCCCGTGTACCCGTGGCTGTAGGCCGCATTTCCAAGGACACGGCTGAAGGAAGTCTGGCCTCCCTTCTCCGCAAAGGTCACGATCTTCCTGCGGTACGGGCCGCCCTCCGCTGTGCGCGTGGTGTTGGCATTTGCCACATTTTCCGAAATAATGTCCATACGGTACCGCTGCGCCGTCATTCCCGACGCGTTGATATTAAAAGCCGAAAACATGCTCATCGCTCATTCCTCCTGTCGGTTACTGCATCACGATCTGAAGGTTCGTGAACTCCTGGTTGATGCAGGTGATCAGACCCTGATATTTCAGCTGGTTCTCCGCCAGCATGGCTTCCTCATTGTCGATATCCACGTTGTTTCCGTCAATGCGGTAAGAATACCCGGAATAGTCCGTGTAAGTCCTGCCCTGCAGCCGCTCCGTCTTTAGGTCCGCGACCTTCTCGTCCATGGTCTCGTAGCGGCTCCTTCCCAGCTCCTTCTTCAGCACCGACTCAAAGGCTACGTCCTGGCGCTTGTATCCCGGAGTATCCACGTTGGAAATGTTGTTGGCGATGGCATCGTTGCGGAGCCAGCTTGCGTCGGCGGCCTTGTCCAACACCCTGATGTAGTCAAATACGTTCGTCTGAATCATCTTTGTCCCTTTCTGCCCGGCGGGCCTTCTTTATCTTCCCTCTTTATCCTGTCTGTTTATCCTGTCTGTTGTGTTCTTTCCTGTCTGCCAGGATTTTTCGGTTTGTCCTGGTTTTCTGTCTGCCATGCCTTTTCGGTTTGTCCCGTTTGCCTGTCTGCCAGGCTTTTCCTTTTTTCTTTTCGGTTCGCCGGGATTTTTTCAGGCCATCCTGTCCTTTCCCGATTTGTCCAGGCTTTTTCGGTTCGTCCTGTCTGCCATGCCTTTTCAGTTCGTCCCGTTTGCCTGTCTGCCAGGATTTTCCTTTTTCTTTTCGGTTCGCCGGGATTTTTCAGGCCATCCTGTCTTTCCCGATTTGTCCAGGCTTTTCAAGTTCGTACTGTCCTTTCCCCCTCGGAATAATACGGACACATAAAACCTATTCTATTCTATTATAGAGGATTTTCTCAAAAAAACAATACATTTTGTGGCTTTTTGTTTGGAAATTATAACAAGCGAAGCTTTAAACATAAAAAGGACTTATTGACTGTTGACCGTTTCAATAAATCCTTTTATCCCGTCCATGCCCGAAGGCCGCAAAATCCTTTTGCCCGCCTTATTCCGTTTTTCTGTCTCTCCGTCTCGCCGTCTTTCCCAGCCTGCCCGCACCCGCGCGGCCTGTCCCGTCTTAGGTACGCCGGTTCTGTCGTTTCAGCTCCTCGATCTCGTCAAACACCACATCATTCAGCACTTTTATGTAAGTTCCCTTCATGCCGGAAGACCTGGATTCGATGACTCCCGCGCTCTCAAACTTCCGCAGCGCGTTGACGATGACGCTGCGCGTAATGCCGACCCGGTCCGCGATCTTGCTGGCGACCAGGATCCCTTCCATGCCGCCCAGCTCATCGAAGATATAGGTGATGGCCTCCATCTCAGAAAAGGAAAGGGTGCTGATAGCCGATTTTACCACCGCTATCTTGCGGCTCTCCTCCGCGCTCTCCTCGTTTACCGCCCTGAGCATCTCCAGCCCCACCACCGTGGTGCCATACTCGCATAATATAATGTCGTCGATATCGTACTGCGTGTCGCATTTGTAAATAAAAAGCGTTCCCAGCCTCTCCCCCGCGATCTCGATCGGCGTGATGATGGCCTGGAACTTTTTGATGTCGGCGCTCTCAAACCCCAGGGTCTCCAGGTTCACGTTCTCCTTCGTGGAGAGGACTCCCAGCAGGCGCTCATTCAATGCGGGATCGATAAATCCGCCCACCCGCTCGTCGATCATCTCAACGATGGGCTCGATCTTGTCGGATTTTCCCACTCCCAACACCTTACCCTTGCGGCTGATGACCAGGACATTGGAATCCAGAATCTCGCGCATCACCTTGCAGATGTCGTTAAACACCACCTTGCTGGAATTGTTGTTATGCAAAAGTTTACTGATCTTTCTGGTTTTATCCAAAAGCTGTACACTGCTCATCCGCTTTCCTCCGTCCGCCCATGCACCGCGAGACCGTTCCGCGGCCTCCCGCTCCGCCCCGGGATCCCCGCTACGGATTATTGTACCATGAAATCCGGCAAAACACAATGTGCAAACAGTAATTTTTTGAATTTTTTACGATTTATTCGACAATTCCGCCATTTCGTAATATCCGCATTGTTCATCCGCACACACAAGCTTGTTTCCCTTTGCCAGAAGCAGATTTCCGCACCTTGGGCATTTCCGGTCCGTGGGGCGCTGCCACACCATAAAGTCGCAGTCCGGGTTGTCGATGCAGCCATAGTACACCCTGCCCTTTCTCGTCTTTTTCAGCACCACGTCCTTTCCGCACTTGGGACAAAGCACCCCGATCTTTTCAAAATAAGGCTTTGTGTTGCGGCATTCCGGGAATCCCGGACATGCCAGGAAGCGGCCGTGAGGGCCATATTTGATCACCATCCGCCGCCCGCACAGTTCGCACACCTCGTCGCTGACCTCGTCGGCGATGGTCACATGTTCCAGGTCTTTCTCCGCCTGCGTCACCGCCTCGTCCAGATCCGGGTAAAAGTTGGAGACGATAGTCTTCCATTTCACGCTGCCGTCCTCCACGCCGTCCAGCAGCGCCTCCATATTGGCGGTAAAGTTCACGTCCACGATGGACGGGAACGCCGTCTTCATCATATCATTCACCACTTCCCCCAGTTCTGTCACATAGAGGTTGCGGTTTTCCTTGACCACATACCGCCTGGCCAGGATGGTGGTGATGGTGGGCGCGTAAGTGCTGGGGCGGCCGATGCCCAACTCCTCCAGCGCCCGCACCAGGGACGCCTCGTTATAATGGGCGGGGGGCTGGGTAAAGTGCTGCTTCGGGTCGAAAGACACAAAGGAGAGCCTGCTCTCTTTGCTGAGATTGCCGTTTAACGTGTTCTCCTCCTCTTTATCGTCCTCGGACACATACACATTCATAAATCCGTCAAACTTCCGGCTGGATGCCGCCAGGGTAAAGATGCGGTCGCCCGCCTGTATCTTCACGGATGTCGTCTCATAACGGGCCGGGCTCATGCGGCTGGCAACAAACCGCTTCCAGATCAGCTGATAAAGCCGGAACAGCTCCCGGGGCAGCTGTTCTTTCACAGCAGCGGGTATCCTTTCCGGGTCAGTAGGCCGGATCGCCTCATGGGCGTCCTGGATCTTCTGGGAATTTT
>CANPYT010000103.1 GCA_947588705.1 uncultured Acetatifactor sp.
CGACGGGAAGGAAGTGCTGTTCAAGGCGAGCGCGGCAATCCCGCGGATTTACAGGCTGAAATTCCACAGGGACATCTACAGGGATTTGCGGGCTTTGGAGAAAGCGGTCGGTGACGGCACCGGGGAGCAGTCCAATCTGGACGTGTTCTCCCTGGAGATGTTTGAGAACATCGCCTACATCATGGCGAAGCACGCCGCGCCGCAGGAAGTGCCGGACACGCCGGAGGAATGGCTGGACGGATTTAACACATTCTCCATCTATCAGGTGCTGCCGGAACTGATACAGCTTTGGGGGCTGAACGTCCAGACGGATGTGGAGTCTAAAAAAAACGCCGCCCGACTGACCGGGAAATGACCACGCCGCTGTTCCTGCTCCGCTGCGTACAGCTTGGCATATCTATCCGGGACCTTGACCTTCTCACCATCGGGATGGTCAACGATATGTACGCAGAGAGCGGGAACGATGACTATAAAGGGTATCGGGAACTTGCCACGCAGGAAGATTTCGATGCGTTCTGAGCAAACCGTAAATTTTCCATGAATTTATCAAAACGCATTGCTTTTGTCCGCACAATCGTGTATAATAAAGATGCAGATGGAAAACATAAATCCCGAAAGGAGTTTTTGATATGGCAAAATCAGCGAATCTTTATGCACGAATTGAGCCGGAGGTAAAGGAGCAGGCGGAAAGCATCCTGAACGCGCTGGGAATCCCGGCATCCAATGCGATCACCATGTTCTATAAGCAGATCATCCTGCAAAAAGGTCTGCCCTTTGAAGTGAAGCTGCCGGAGCATCCTCTGGATGTCAGCCGCATGACGGCGGCGCAGCTTGACGCAGAACTGGAGAAAGGATATGCGGATATGCAGGCCGGGCGCACCATTCCGGTAAAACAGGCGTTTGCTGATATCCGTAAGGAATACGGCGTATGACTTATGAGATCAGCATGACACCGCAGGCAAAAGATGACCTGCGCGGCATTTATGAGTACATTGCGTTTGATTTGCAGTCCCCTCAGAATGCGGCAGGGCAGCTTGACCGGCTGGAAAAAAGCATCGAATCTCTGGATGAGATGCCGGAGCGTTTTCGTATTTATGACAAGGAGCCGTGGCGCAGTCGAAACCTGCGCATTATGCCTGTGGATAACTATCTCGTATTCTACATCCCGAACCATGAAGAAAATATTGTCACGGTCATTCGTGTAATGTATGGCGGTTGGGATGTTGACAGGCAGTTGAACAGGGATTTATAGGATGCAAAACTGAATACATCTTTTGAGAGAGTCGGGCAACCGGCTCTCTCTTTTTGCCCGGAGATATCCGGGTATTTTTATGCTCATTTTTAATGGAGGGAGGTGCCGCCGCATGGCCGCGAACAGAATAAAGGGGATCACAGTCGAGATCGGCGGCGATACCACAAGGCTGCAGACCGCCTTAAAGGGCGTCAACTCGTCCATCAAGGACACACAGTCCCAGCTGAAGGATGTGGAGAAGCTCCTGAAATTAGACCCCGGCAACACGGAACTGCTGGCGCAGAAACAGAAGCTGCTGGCGGATGCTGTTTCCGAAACGAAGGAAAAGCTGGCGACGCTGAAAACAGCGGCTGAACAGGCGAATACCGCCCTCGCAAACGGCGATATCTCCCAGGAGCAGTACGACGCTCTCCAGCGGGAGATCATCGAGACGGAGAATGAACTGAAAAAGCTGGAGGAACAGGCGAACCAATCCGCCACCGCCGTACAGAAGATCGCCGCCACTGGTGAAAAGCTGAAGACCGTGGGCGACGGCATCTCCTCCGCAGGCTCGAAGCTTCTGCCCGTTACGGCGGGCGTGACGGCCCTGGGAACGGCGGCGGTCGCTACAGCCGCAAGTTTTGAATCGTCCATGTCCCAGGTGCAGGCCACGATGGGGATCACATCGGACGCCGTATCCGAGGTGAACGGCGAATCCGTCAACACGATGGATACGCTCTCCGCCCTCGCAAAGAAGATGGGCAGCGAGACGGCTTTTTCCGCGTCAGAGTGTGCCGAGGCCCTGAACTATCTGGCGCTTGCCGGATATGACACCCAGCAGATGTGCGACACGCTGCCGACCGTCCTGAACCTTGCGGCGGCCGGCGGCATCGATCTTGCGTCCGCGTCGGATATGGTAACGGACGCCATGTCAGCCCTCGGCATGGGGACGGATGAAGCCACCACGATGGTCGACCAGATGAGCAAGACGGCGTCCACCACCAATACCTCCGTGGCACAGCTTGGCGAGGGCATCCTCACCATCGGCGCAACGGCAAAGTCCATCCGGGGCGGCACGGCGGAACTGAACACCGCCCTCGGCATCCTTGCCAACAACGGCATCAAGGGCGCGGAGGGCGGCACCCATCTGCGCAACGTTATCCTGTCCCTCCAGAGTCCTACCGACACAGCGGCTGCCTGTATGGAGGAACTGGGGCTACAGGTGTACGACTCTGAGGGGAATATGCGCTCCCTCAACGACATCCTTGGCGACCTGAACGCCAGTATGGACGGCATGACCTCAGAGGAAAAGAACAACATCATCAGCAAGATCTTCAATAAAACGGACCTGTCCTCCGTCAACGCGCTCCTTGCCAATACGGGCGATACCTGGGGCGCTCTGCAGCAGTCCATCACCGAAAGCGGCGGCGCGGCGCAGCAGATGGCGGATACGCAGCTGAATAACCTTCAGGGCCAGATCACCATTTTGAAGTCGGCGCTGGAGGGACTCGCCATTTCCTTCGGCGAACTGCTCATGCCCGCCATAAAGACGATCGTCGGCTGGGTACAGAAGTTCGTTGACTGGCTGAACGGCATGGACGAGGGCACGAAAAAGGTGGTCGTGACCATAGCGCTCCTCGCGGCGGCTCTGGGACCCGTGCTGATCGTCATCGGCAAAGTGGTGTCTGCGGTCGGAACGATCATGACGATTGTTCCGAAGGTCGCGGGCGTGATCAACACGGTCAAGGGCGCGTTCGCCGCCCTCAATACCACGATGCTGGCAAACCCCATCGTGCTGATTATCGCCGCCATCGCCGCGCTGGTGGCGGCGTTTATCTATCTTTGGAACAACTGCGAGGGCTTCCGGGAGTTCTGGATCGATCTCTGGGAGAATGTGAAAGAAACCGCTGTCGCCGTATGGAACGCCATCAAGGAGTTTTTCTCGGCGGCATGGGAGGCAATCTCCTCTGCGGCGCAGACGGTCTGGAACGGGATCAGGGACTTCTTTTCCGGCTTATGGGAAGGGATCAAAGGCATTTTTACCACAGTAGTGACGGCGGTCAGCACGTTCCTTTCCACCGCATGGAATACGATAAAAACGACGGTCACAACGGTGTGGGATGCCATCAGGTCGGTTTTCCAGACGGTGTGGAACGGGATTCAAACGGTGGTCACCACAGTGGTGACGGCGATCCAGACCTTCATTTCCACTGCATGGAACGCTATCAAAAATACAGTAACTGCGGTTCTGAACGCCATAAAAACAGTAATTTCAACCGTCTGGAACGCGATAAAGTCCACGGTCACGAGCGTGGTGAACGGCATCAAGTCCACTGTCTCCTCGGTCTGGAACGGCATAAAGAGTACCGTCTCAGCTGTGGTAAACAGCATAAAGTCAACGGTCAGTACGGTGTTTGGCAATATCTGGAGCAGCATCAAGGGAACGATGGGCAATATCGTGGACACAATAAAAAGCGGATTTAACAGCGCCATCAGCTTTATCACCGGCCTGCCGTCCAAAGCCCTGCAGTGGGGCAAGGACATCATCATGGGCATCGTAAACGGCATCAAAAGCTGTATCTCCGCCGTTGGGGATGCTGTGTCCTCAGTTGCGAACAAGATAAAATCCTTCCTGCACTTCTCCGTACCGGACGAGGGACCGCTGACGGATTACGAAAGCTGGATGCCGGATTTCATGAAGGGACTGGCAAAAGGCATCGAGGGCAGCAAGGCGATGGTAGCAAAAGCAATGGATGGTCTTGCGGCGGACATGGTGTTGAACCCGACGGCGGCAATGCCGCAGGTTTCCGTGTCAGCCGACAGCGGAAACTCCGGGCAGACACCCGCGGCGGGCGTGACCATCGAGATCAAGGAGATGAGTGTGCGGAGCGACGACGATATCCGCAGGATCTCCCAGCAGCTCTACCGGCAGCTCCAGCAGGGCCGCAGGGCGAACGGGTACACATAAGGGAGGGATGAACATTGGGCTTTACTTTTGACGGCACAGCTTCAAAGAGCATGGGGATCGCCACCAGGATGGCGACGGAAAACCGTGTGCCGGAACTAAGCAACAGGACGATTGAGATCGCGGGCTGCGACGGCGTGCTTGACCTCGGCGCATCCCTCTCCGAGCGCATCATCCCCATTTCCTGCTTCATCCCTCCGAAACGGTCGGCGGCAGAACTGCTGGAATGCAAGGACAGGATCGTCGGCTGGCTGAACCCGGAAAAGGGGCTGTGCGAACTGGTACTGGATACCGAGCCTGGGCGTGTATATTACGCAAGGCTTAGCAGCGGCGTGACCTTTGAGCGGGTGGTGCGCTTTTCCGCCACCTTCGACCTTACCTTTTTCTGCCCGGACCCCTACGGCTATGCCGTGGAGGATGATGTTTTCACCGTCACGGAAACAGGCAGTCAGACCGTCACGCGATTGAAGGGCAACGCGGGATCAAAACCTGTCTACCGTCTGAAGGGCGTCCTTTCATCCGGTTCGGACAGAAGTATTACGATAACCACTAACGGCGAGGAACTGAAAATCGTGAATGCGGTCCTATCCGGGGATGAGACGCTTGTGGTAGACGCGGACAGGATGACGGCATGGGTGGAGGATTCCGGCGGGAACACGCTGCGGAACGCCCTGCCGTATATTGACGAGATCAATTTTCCCGCACTGAACGCGGGGAGCAACACAGTGTCCGTGGAGGTTTCGAACGCCACATTCACGGAACTGGAAATACAGGCGAAGAGCCGCTGGAGGTGAGTACGCATGGCGCTGAAAGCAATTTTGAATACACAGTCTGATTTTACGGGTGAGTTCCCCGCAGAGTACGCCAAGTCCGGGCTGTGGCGGTTCAATGAGCCCGATGTAGACGAGGACGACTGCGTTTCCGATTCGTCCGGCTGTGACCGAAAAGCATATATCAATAAATGGCGAGGCACGACTGCATCCTTTTATGACAGCATCTTTGGGCGCGGACTTCGTTTCAACATAAACAACCCATCCACGGAACAGACCTATGTGAAGATATCAAATGACGGCAGCATATTTTCCAATCTCGGCAAGAGGATCATCGTGGGCGGCTGGATGCGTCCCACGACTTATTCCGTGGGAAACACCTACTGTCCGATCCTGAATACCAGACAAGGCCCCGGCCAGCCGATCCTCTACCTGTCTCTGATTCGCGGGAAACCAAGGCTGATGCTCTACGATTCCTCCGGCAACCTTATTCTTGATGAGTCTGTAACACCTCCGTTTGCACTCGAAAATGCAGAATGGTATTTCTTTGCGGCGGTCATAGAGCCGAACAACAGAAAAGCGAAGTATGTGGTTGGCGACAGGAAAAGCGGCATGGTTTGGGAGTCCTCTGTGCTGACCATTGAAGGTGAACTGAACCGCTCCTGCACAGCGGATATCGTCCTTGGGATGCACGCAGATTCCTACTGGTACGCGGGCGTTTTCGACGACTGGTTCCTGGACGTGGACTCCGAACTCACAGCCGGGGATTTGGCTGATTATTTCCGATCTGCGCTTTTCGCCAATGGCGGCGACAGTGCGGGTGATGTGGATGCGGTTTCCACCGATGGCGTGACGCTCCGCAAAAAAGACGGCGCGTACCCGGAAAGCGGCGTGCTTTACACAAAAGCGGTTCCTTGCTCCGTTTCCGGCACAGGGAAAATCTCCGCAACTGGCGAGACGGAAAGCGGCGTGACAGCCATCTCCGTCATAGAAACATCGACCAGCGATGATCTGGAGGAATGGAGCGACTGGATGGCGGTCGGCTCGGACGGCAGGCTGCCGTCCCCGAACAGGGCGTATATCCGTTTCCGTGTGACGCTGACTACGACGGATACGGCAAAGACGCCGAAGCTAATCGACATCCGCCTTTATGACGTCCCGAAATCCCCGTATGAGAAGATCGGCTATGCAAGGCCTGTAGTGCTGGACACAAACGGCGCATGGGAGGCGGTGCTGGAAAACGCTTATGACATCATTGTTTCCGGCGAGATCAACGGCGAGGACACACTGTCCTTCGCTATCCCGTTTGAGGATTCCAAGCGGAAGTATATCGATAACGAGAAGAGGATCCAGATCGTGGACGATGTCTACATTGTCCGCACGGTGACTGATGCCAAGGACTCCTCCGGCGGAACTGTGACGGAGGTGTATGCCGAAGCTGAGTTTTATAATCTGGCTTACTCTGTCCGTAAGGAAGAGAAAGCCTTTGACGCAGAAACGGCAGACGCGGTTATGGCGTATGCCCTGGAGGGCACGGAGTGGTCGGTCGGCACGGTGAACATCTCCACCAAACGCACATGGACTTCCACTGAGAAAAACGCGCTGGCTATCCTCCGCGCGGCAGCGGATATCCACGGCGGCGATCTGGTCTTTGACTGCCCGAACCATCTGGTGCATCTGCTGACCTTGAGCGGCAAGGACAGCGGCGCACTGTTCATGTACGGCAAGAACATGAAGGAGATCGAGCGGACGGTGGACACCACGGGCCTTGTCACGCGGCTTTACGCGGTCGGCGCGGACGGCATGACTTTTGCTGACATCAACGGCGGGAAAGCCTATGTGGAGGATTTCACCTACTCCTCCGAAGTGCGGGTGTCCAGCCTCGACTGCTCGGCGTTTACGAATCCCTATCAGATGCTGGAATTTACGCGGATGCGCCTTGCCGACTACTGCAAGCCCACCATCTCCTATGTGCTGAAAGCGATGGATCTTTCCGTCCTCACGGGCTATGAGCATGAAGCCTGGGAGCTTGGGGACTATGTGCGCGTGGAGGACAGGGATCTTGGCGTTTCCGTCACCACACGGATCGTCCGCAGGGAATATAACCTGCAGGAGCCCTGGAACACGGTGCTGGAGCTGTCCACCACGCTGAAAAACCTGGGCAGTTCCACAAGCAAATGGGACAATGCGGCGGATTCGCTGGAGGGCGTCAGCGTGGTATCCAGCGAGGACATCGCGGAGCTTGTGCCGTTCAACCATCTGAGGAACTCCCGCGCCGACGATGGGCTTGCCTATTGGGTGAGTTCCGGCTTTGAAG
>CANPYT010000104.1 GCA_947588705.1 uncultured Acetatifactor sp.
GGAGGTCAAAGAGCGGTGAACAAATCCACGAACGAGGTACACCAGATGACAGATAAACAAGCGCAGATGCTACTCGAGGCAATAAAGATAATCGTTGAGAAAGCCAAGAGCAAGGAGGAGGCCCTGAAAGACATAAATCGAATCCAAGCCAAAGGCAAAAAGAAACCCCAGTAAACCTTCCTACAGTAAACTGGGGGCCGGGAGGGAAACACCGCCCCCTCCCGGGCACCCCCCATTATAATCGGCGGTGAAAGAAAAATCAAGGCTTAAAGCCAGGGGGAAACAGAAATGATGATGCAAGAATTCGTTGAGCGCACGGGGTTTGAACCCACTGCCGAGGAATACTCCAAGATAGAGGAATCCTACTACAACTTCGATGGTGACAAAGACAGCTTTTGCAAGGCCTTTGTCGATGGCGGTGAAGAAAAGAAAATCTGCGCTGCGAGAGCAGACGAGATCAAGCGCCTGCGGAGCCAGATGCTGGAACTCGAAAAGATGTTCAAGAAGGATGTGGCCGACCGTGATCAGCAGATAGAAATACTCACTGCAGAACTGGATAAAGAACTTGAGTGGAAGCCAAGCAGAGGGACCGGCACCAACATGGATCAGGACAGTTACATGAACCTTACGACCTCCGGCCGCAAAATGAGCGACGAAGAAGCGAAGGACTTCATTGCTGATGAGTGCGGATTCTCCAAAGAAAAGATCACAATCATCCACAAGGTTGCTACCTATGAGGTCAACAAATACTGCCGCCTCCGCAAGTCTGCTGAATATGAACGGGAGGCAGTTTACGAATCCACAGATTGGAACTATGTCCGCTTTGACTGCGCCGGATTCATGTACGAGATGGTGAACGGTCAGCTCGAATTCTACTGCTGTTAAGAGCAATCCCGCCCCGGAGGTAACGAGGGCAAGGAGGATATGAATATGAAGATCATTGAGACCCGCCACTGGAATTCCTTAGATGTCCGCGCCATGTGCATCCGCGAGGACCTCTACACGCTGGGGGATGACGAGGAATACACCGCAATGCTGGAGAGTGTGGAAGATAGGAGCTACCCGACACTGGAGGACATCTACCGCGTGGCCGAGGACATCTACCGCCACAGCGCGGGGCAGACCGTCACCAACATCATGTATATGCTGGCCAACAGCGTGATCAAGAGTTGCTTCGACATCGAGGAGTAAACCGGCACCCCCCGCGGAGGTCACGACGGGAGAAAGGATATGAAAATGTGCAAATTCTGTGAGAGCTTCGATTTTGGTTCTACTGGATATGCGAACATCCTTGGAGACTACAAGGTGTACTTCGCCTCCCACGCGGGCGGCGTCCCCGAGGGCGAACGGTTCAAATACTGCCCCGTGTGTGGGCGGGACCTTTCGGCAGCCGGCACCACGGAGATGAAGCTGGAGTTTGTCAAGCACCAGGAGGTCGACCGGGAAGGCAAGCATTACGCCCGTGACACCTACACCATCGACGAGTACACCATCGAGGTTGACGACACCACCTATGAGGATGACGGCCTCACGCTCCGCAGCATCAGCATCCGCCGGCCGTTCGACCGGGACGGTGCGAAGCGGTACATCCCCGAGATCAACTACTGCGACGGATTCTTCGACCACAAGGCGCCGCGCTTCTCCGTTCAGACCACCTCATACGGCTCCCTGGAAAGCGAGGACTACAAGATGTTCCTGGAGGCCCAGAAGAAGGCCTTGGAAATCGCGGAGATACTGACCAATGCATTCATCACCGATCAGAAAGCGGAGGAAAAGACGTCAGAAAGTGATGATAATGCTGGACGAACCATTCAGGCCATGATAAAATATCACTACTACGACAATAGAACTTGGAAGGAGATTACGATGGAAAGGGTTATCGCGGCTATCGAAAAGAAATTCAATGACAATGTGTGGCTGGCTGCACAGTATGTGGACGAGTGCAAGGAGGTCATTTCCTCGGTCAAGGCCAGGTGGGAAGCCGGGGAGACGTTCCTCTACCACGGAATTTCCTCGGCATCACTCTTTGGGGGTGAGGAACCCAAGCGCAAGGACGACACCGAGGAAGAGATCGAGGCCTGCGCCGTTCAGCTGCACGGGCTGCTCCAGGGGGCGATCCGCAAGCACTGGCTCCGGGGTCTGTCCCGCGACCATGCGGCTGCGCTTTGCAACGTGATGTACCAGGATCTCACCGACGAATACAGCCGTCTGGATGATTCGGATATGGGCTATTACAGGTTTGGGGCAAAGTATCTGATTGTGGATGGCGTGGAAGTGAATGACCCGGAGGAACTGATGCGCCAGTGGAATGATGCGCACCCTGACGAGCAGCCGATCCAACTGTTTTACAAAAAATGAAAGCAACCCTCAGTCTGGAACTATTCAACGAGGATCAGCGGCAGCAGGCGAAAATAATCCGTGGCATATTCAATATGTTTGGAGAATCTGACTTCTTCGACAAGACCATGGGCGTTCCGCCGCGGTCATCGTGGGTTGCAGAAATCACCGGGCCAGATGAAAAATACAGACTGGCCCGGAGTTTTTTGAAACCAAAGCTGGACTATACATATGCGAACGGCAAAGGGTCGCGTGGCATATTTGCCGAGTATATCCTATCCTCTGGAGCCGTGTATGAAGTGAAGTCACAGATATCATGGCAAAGGTCAGAGCGATATTACTGCTATGTAGATGACGAGGGAGATATAATCCACATCGCCGATGATGATGTGTGCCAAGCGGTCGGTGCCATGACAAAGGAAGAATGGAGGGAGCATTGGCGTGGCAAAAAACTATCTTGACATGAATGTGCTGGAGGCAGCCCGGCAGCGCATACAGAAGGTTTTCGACGATTTCCCGCGCATCTACGTCAGCTTCTCCGGCGGAAAGGACAGTACGGTCATGCTCCATCTGGTGATGGAGGAAGCCGTGAAGCGAGGCCGCAAGGTCGGTGTTCTGCTGGTCGATCTGGAGGGGATGTATAAGATCACCATCGAACACATCCAGAAGTGCTACGATATGTACGCGGACAACATTGAGCCGTACTGGGTCTGCCTCCCGCTCTCGCTCCGCAACGCTGTATCGGTTTATCAGCCACGGTGGATGTGCTGGGAGCCGGGAAAAGAGCAGGATTGGATTCGGCAGCCTGCGCCCATGTCGATAACCGACGAGGATTATTTCCCGTTCTTTCGGCGCGGCATGGAGTTTGAGGAGTTCGTGCCGGAATTTGGGAAATGGTTTGGACGCGGGAAGCTGACAGCCTGCTTCGTGGGCATACGGGCAGATGAATCGCTCAACAGGTATAGGACAATAAAGGGCGATAAATCCACATTCGAGGGTCTGCAGTGGACAACCTGGCTTGGGGACGGTCTGTATAATGCCTATCCCATCTACGACTGGAAAGTGTCAGACATTTGGAAGTACAGCACCACCTGCGGAAAGCCCTACAATCGGCTGTACGACTATATGCACCAGGCCGGGCTTACGCCGTCGCAGATGCGGATATGCCAGCCCTACGGCGATGATCAGAGAAAGGGTCTATGGCTGTTCCATGTGATAGAGCCGGAAACCTGGGCGCGTGTGGTGGCGAGAGTGAATGGTGCCAATCACGGCGCGATGTACGTCCAGGAAACGGGTGACATTATGGGAAACATCAAGATAAGCAAGCCAGAAGGTCACACCTGGAAATCCTTTGCCGAACTGCTGTTGGCAAGTATGCCTCCACAGACGAAAGAACACTACGAGAACAAGATAGCGGTGTTTCTCCACTGGTGGGAGGAGCGCGGCTACCCGGACGGCATCCCGGACGAGGCCGACATACACTTGGAGGCGGCAAAGAAAGTGCCATCTTGGAAGCGGATCTGCAAGGCGCTCTTGCGAAACGACTACTGGTGCAAGGGGTTGTCCTTCACGCAGACCAAGTCCACCGCTTATGAGAAATACAAGAAGGTAATGAAAAGGAGGCGCCAAGCATGGGGATTGATGAACTTCTGACTGCATTGTGTTCCGCGATCTCCGCACTCCCGGAGACCGAGAAGATACGCGCTCTGAACAAGGCCCGCTCCAAGCTGCATGAAGTCAGCCCGTTCAAGGAGGAACCTGTGGACTGTGTGCTGTGGGTTCCGGCCGAACAGGTAGAGGCCAATGACTACAACCCGAACAGCGTGGCACCGCCGGAAATGAAGCTGCTGGAGATCAGTATATCGGAGGACGGATACACGCAGCCAATCGTGGCCTGGGGAAAGAATGACTACTATGAGGTGGTCGATGGATTCCACCGCAACCGCGTCGGCAAAGAGAGCAAGGCCGTTTCTGAACGCATCCACGGCTATCTCCCGATCACCATCATAAACCATGATCGGGAAGATCGCGGGGATAGGATTGCCGCCACTATCCGCCATAACCGCGCACGCGGTAAACACCAAGTAGCTGCTATGAGCGACATCGTGCTGGAACTGTCCCGGCGGAATTGGAGCGACGCCAAGATCGGCAGAGAATTGGGCATGGAGCCGGACGAGGTTCTGCGTTTGAAGCAGATCACAGGGCTTGCAGAGTTGTTCAAGGATATAGACTTCTCTCAGGCGTGGGAATGAATAGCCGTTGCAACGCGAGGCACGGCCCGGAGAGGCGATGCAGGACGCTTGGTAGGCGGATACACGCCCCGAAGCCGCAAAGCCGTCAGAGAGCCTGAACTCGCCCGGAAACGAGAAAAGCGCCCGCCCCAGGGAATCCCCCAGGGCGGGCGCTCTCATTCGTTCAGTTTTTCCCGCTGCGCTTTGATGGCCCGGGCCAGATCGTCCTGGAGGGCGGATATGCGCTCTTGTATGCCCTCGATCACCCAGGACAGTTGCGCGGGGTCCATGTCCTCCCAGGATATCTCTCCGGCGGGCTGCCGGCGGTCCCGGACCATGGCGGTCCCACAGAGCGCCAGCATGGCCAGCGCCAGCAGACCGGCCAGCAGACGGGCCAGAATATAGGGGTGCCGCTGCATTACTGCAGCGCGGTCAGCAGCGCGGCGACGGTGTCCTTGCCGGCCTGGCCGTCGTCGTCCAGGCCGTGGTCCGCCTGGAATTTTGCCACGGCCGCCTCCATGCCGGGGCCATAGGAGCCGTCCAAGCCGTCGGGGTCGTACCCCAGGGCGTACAGGAGGCCCTGTACCACCATGACGGCGTCCCCCTTGTCGCCCCTGCGGAGGTAGTGCAGGGACAGCAGGCCGGACAGCAGCCGGCCCACGCTGGCGGTCAGCGTTTGGATGCCGGGGTCGCCGTCGGCCTCCACGCCGAGCCATGTCTGCCAGTCCTTGACGTAGTCCTGGGCGGTCTTTTTGGTGGCCTCCGGCGTCGGGGCGGCGCTGGTGTCGGTGTAGGGCGGCCGCCAGACTTCATAGTCGGAGTCCAGGTAGATTTTGCGGTAGCCTATACCCTCATAGGCCGCGCCGGTGCCATTCTCGGCGGCGCTGATGGATTCGCGGACGCCTCCCCAGTTCCCCTCGCCGGTGATGGCGTACAGGCCGGAAAGGCGCTTGCGGATGAAACCCGTGTGCTGGTCCTTTTTATAAATCCACACGTCGCCCTCCTGGGCGTCGGCGTTGGAAACCTTTTTGTAATGGCCCTCCATGAACGCCCGGAGGGTCGGGACATAGGCGGGATTGGTGCAGGCGTCCAGCAGGTCGCACCCGGCCATATCCATGCAGTACTCCAGCGTCTTACCGCAATACGGCTGGCCGATAAAGCCGAAATAATGTCGGTTGACGGTGGTATTGTTCTGGCCGACGACGGCCTCATTTTCGGGGGCGAGGCGGTCAAACGCGGCCATTACGTCGGCGCGGCGGTTACTCATTTGGCGCCGCCTCCCATCTGCTTATAAATCTGGTGTACGCCGGTCGCCGCCAGGCCGCTTGCCACGCCGACGCCTGCGGCGGTGATGGGGTCGCTCGCGGGGAATTCGGGCATAACATGGTAAGCTATAAAGCCAAGGATTGCTCCCGTGGGGATCATAAGAGTAGGTATCCATTTGTTGTCGAGGTTGCAGGGCTTGATACACTGGCCGACGCCAAAACAGATAATTACCAGGACGGGGACGGTGGCAACCTCAAAGCCGGATATGCCGCCGGCGTCATCGTTCGGGGCCGGGGTGGGGGTGATGGGTACCGGCTCCGCGGTGGCCTCGGTCGCGGGGGTGTCGGTCGGGCCAGCGTCCTCCGGAGACGCCCATACGGCCACGCCCACGGTCGCCAGGATCGCGCCGCACATAAGCAGCGCCAGGATCGTGCAAAGGATCTTTTTCATTGTTTTGGTTCCTTTCTTTTTTGAGTTTATTTATTTTCGACCTGATGTTCCAGGTCGGAAATACGATGGTTGGCTACATTGACCCGCTCCTCCAGTACGGGGACCCGCTGGGCAAAGTTGTTATGTAGCCGTACTTCGCGGGCAAGCTCCTCCAGCTTGGTGTCGGTGACCGCCTGGGATATCTCTATTTTTTGCTGCAGCTTGTTATTGCTGGTCCGTACCGTGATGATAACACCCACCAGGGCCAAGCCCCCGGATATGATCGACGATATTACCGCGTCACTCATGTATTACCTCCTTTGTGCTACGCCACGCGCCGCCAGATGTAGGCGGCGTAATAGGGCGGCATGTTGTTTGCCGTATTGGTGTAATACCGTACGATTTTCGCTCCATCGCCGCCGGACGCAAGGCTGGAGTTTGCCGGGTTAAAAACCGAGCCGGTTGTCTGCTGAGTATAATTAAAATCGTTGGTCACGCCGAGGCTGTTGTTACCCGTGTTAAGGGTCAGCGGCGATTCGTGTCGGTGCGTTTCCGCGCCGCCGGTGCTGCCGGCGGGATGGGCCGCGCTGGCCCCCAGGACGACCCGTCCCTCCAGCCGCTCCCAGGTCCCCCCAAACAGTTCTGCCGGACTGGTGGGACTGTCAGACGTGTAGATCGTGCCGACGGGGTGGGCCGCCAGCAATA
>CANPYT010000105.1 GCA_947588705.1 uncultured Acetatifactor sp.
TTTAAGACGGGCTGCGCCTCATGCCATGGGCGCGGGCGTTGGAGACCCGCTCCGCCGGGAGGCGGCTTCGGGCGGGATCAGTGATGAGGCGGCGACGCCGGAATGGAGGAAATATGGGAATCTTATTGGAAGCGGCTGCGACGGAGGCGGACGCCTCGGCGGCGGGCGGTACGTTTGGCTTTCTCAGCGTGATCATTGTGTATGCGCTCCTGATCGGGGCGATGTGGTTTTTCCTGATGCGCCCCCAGAGCAAGGAGAAGAAGAGGGTGGCGGCAATGCTTTCCACGCTGGCGGAGGGCGACAGTGTGCTGACCACATCCGGGTTTTACGGGACTGTCATTTCCATTGAGGATGGCGATACCGTTATCGTGGAGTTCGGCAATAACAAAAACTGCCGTATCCCCATGGAAAAATCGGCCATCAGCAGAGTGGAAAAGGCCGGGGAGTGACCGGACGAAAAAAGGAAGATGAGCCTGCTTTCACTTAAAAAAGTGACAAAGCAGGTTTATTTTTGCCTGTACGGTTGAAATTTGCCCTTTTATCCGTTATCATGGAAATAGCGGCTATCCATGCCCTAAAACAGAAAAAAGGATGTGAACGATATGGAATTGAAAATCACCTGTATTCCCGGCGACGGGATCGGACCGGAGATCGTGGCGGAAGCGAAAAAAGTGTTGGAAAAGGTGGCGGAAGTCTATGGGCATACCATGAATTTTACGGATATCCTCATGGGCGGCGCCTCTATCGACGTGCACGGCGTCCCCCTGACGGAGGAGGCTGTGGCCACCGCGAAGGCGGCGGATGCGGTGCTGATGGGCTCCATCGGCGGCGATACCACGACTTCCCCCTGGTATAAGCTTCCGCCCAACCTGCGGCCGGAGGCGGGGCTCCTTGGCATCCGCAAGGCGCTGAACCTTTTTGCCAACCTGAGGCCGGCCATCCTCTATGACGAGCTTGCGGCGGCATGTCCCCTGAAAGAGGAGATCAGCAGGGCCGGTTTTGACATGCTGATCATGCGGGAGCTCACCGGCGGGCTCTATTTCGGCGAGCGCAGGACCATAGAGGAGAACGGTGTGAGGAAGGCCATTGATACTCTGACCTACGATGAGAACGAGATCCGCAGGATCGCGGTCAAAGGCTTTGATATCGCAAGGAAGCGCCGGAAGAAAGTGACCAGCGTGGACAAGGCGAACGTATTGGATTCCTCCCGGCTCTGGAGAAAGGTGGTGGAGGAAGTGGCGGCGGATTATCCTGACGTGGCGCTGGAGCATATGCTGGTGGACAACTGCGCCATGCAGCTGGTAAAGGATCCCGCCCAGTTTGACGTGATCCTCACCGAGAACATGTTCGGCGATATCCTCTCCGACGAGGCCAGCATGGTTACGGGCTCCATCGGCATGTTGGCGAGCGCCAGCTTAAACGACACGAAATTCGGCCTTTATGAGCCAAGCCATGGCTCCGCGCCGGATATCGCGGGCAGGGATATCGCGAATCCCATCGCGACAGTGCTGAGCGCCGCCATGATGCTGCGATACAGCTTTGACCTGGACAGGGAGGCGGACGCTGTGGAGGCGGCGGTGAAGCAGGTACTGAAGGAAGGCTACCGAACCGGCGATATCATGTCCGAGGGCTGCAGGAAGGTCAGGTGCAGTGAAATGGGAACCCTGCTTGCGGAGCGGATCGGTTAAGGCAGTTTGTATCTTGTGGGAAAATAGGGCCGCTGCGGCGGCAGAATGGAGAAGAGAACGATGAGAAGTGATTCAGTTAAGACAGGAACACAGCAGGCGCCTCACAGGAGCCTGTTCAACGCGCTGGGATTCACAGAGGAGGAGCGGAAGCGCCCTATGATCGGCATTGTCTGTTCCTACAACGAGATCGTGCCCGGCCATATGAACCTGGACAAGATCGCGGAGGCCGTGAAGATGGGAGTCGCCATGGCAGGCGGTATGCCGGTCATGTTTCCTGCCATCGCGGTCTGCGACGGTATCGCCATGGGGCATATCGGCATGAAATATTCCCTGGTGACCCGGGACCTGATCGCGGACAGCACCGAGTGCATGGCCCTGGCCCATGGATTTGACGGCCTGGTATGTATTCCAAACTGCGACAAGAACGTGCCCGGCCTGCTGATGGCGGCGGCCCGGGTAAATATCCCCACGATCTTTGTGTCCGGCGGCCCCATGCTGGCGGGACATGTTGGCGGCAAGAAGCGCAGCCTTTCCTCCATGTTCGAGGCGGTGGGGAGCGTGGCCGCAGGTACCATGACCCTGGAAGAGCTCAGCGAGTATGAGGAGAAGGTGTGCCCCACCTGCGGCTCCTGCTCCGGCATGTACACCGCAAACTCCATGAACTGCCTGACGGAGGCCATCGGCATGGGCTTAAAGGGAAACGGCACGATACCCGCCGTGTATTCCGAGCGGATCCGGCTGGCAAAACATGCGGGAATGAAGATCATGGAGCTGGTTGAGAAGGACATCAAACCCCGCGATATCATGACGGAGGAAGCTTTCCGGAATGCGCTGACTGTGGATATGGCCCTTGGCTGCTCCACAAACTCCATGCTGCATCTGCCGGCCATCGCCAGAGAGGCGGGGGTGGACCTGGATCTGGATATTGCAAACGAGCTGTCCTCCAGGACTCCCAACCTGTGCCACCTGGCGCCTGCGGGCCCCACATACATAGAAGACCTGAACGAGGCCGGCGGCGTATACGCGGTGATGAACGAGCTGGCCAAGAAGGACCTTCTGAACCTGGACTGCATGACGGTAAACGGCACCACCATCGGGGAGAACATCAGGAATTGTGTCAACAAGAACCCGGAGGTGATCCGGCCTGTGGACAATCCTTATTCCGAGACCGGCGGGATCGCTATCCTGAGAGGCAACCTTGCCCCCGACAGCGGCGTGGTAAAGCGCTCCGCCGTTGTGCCTGAGATGCTGGTGCACCAGGGCCCCGCAAGGGTGTTTGACTGTGAGGAAGACGCCATAGAGGCCATCAAGGGCGGAAAGATCGTGGCGGGGGATGTGGTGGTCATCCGCTACGAGGGGCCAAAGGGCGGCCCCGGCATGAGAGAGATGTTAAATCCCACCTCGGCTATTGCGGGGATGGGGCTGGGCTCCAGCGTGGCCCTGATCACCGACGGGCGGTTTTCCGGCGCTTCCAGAGGCGCTTCCATCGGCCATGTATCTCCCGAGGCGGCTGTGGGAGGCCCCATCGCGCTGGTGGAAGAGGGGGATATCATCCGTATTGACATTCCCGGAAACAAACTGGAGCTTCTGGTCTCCGACGAGATCCTGGCCGAGCGCCGGGCAAAGTGGCAGCCCAGGGAACCCAAGGTGACGACGGGCTATCTTTCCCGCTACCGGGAGCTTGTCACCAGCGGGAACCGGGGGGCGGTGCTGGAAATACCGGAAAGGAAGTGACACGCCTATGCCTGCTTTCCTGATTGCTTTCCTGATATGGGTGGCCGTGGGGCTGTTCTTTATCGGGCTTGGCATCCACTGCCTGTTTGCCAAAAAGCCCGCGGGCTTCTGGGCGAACACGGAAGTTTTTGAGGTAAAGGACCTGAAAAAGTACAACCGGGCCATGGCGAAACTGTGGTCCGCTTACGGCGTGGTTTTCATCGCCTTGGGGATCCCCCTGCTGTCGGACCGGAACAAGGCTCTGATCATGGTTTCGGTGCTGGGCATTCTATTTGAAGCTATCGCCGTCATGGTCCTGTACACACAGGTCATTGAAAGAAAATATCGAAAACGCTGACGGGAAATATTCCGTTTTGGAAGGAAAGCGTTCCGTCAGAAAGGAGAGAACAACAATGCAGCTTACAGGTTCCGAAATCGTCATAGAATGCTTAAAGGAACAGGGTGTAGACACCGTCTTTGGGTATCCGGGCGGTTCTATCCTCAACATATACGATGCGCTCTACAGGCACAGCAGTGAGATCCGGCACATCCTGACCTCCCATGAGCAGGGGGCGGCACACGCGGCGGACGGTTATGCCAGGGCTACGGGAAAGGTCGGCGTCTGCATGGCCACCAGCGGCCCGGGGGCTACAAACCTGGTGACGGGCATCGCCACGGCATATATGGATTCCGTATCCATGGTCGCCATTACGGCCAACGTCAATCTGCCAATGCTGGGGAAAGACAGCTTTCAGGAGGTGGATATCGCGGGTGTCACCATCCCGATCACCAAACACAGTTTCATCGTGAAAAACGTGGCGGACCTTGCCCCTACACTGAGGAGGGCTTTTGATATTGCGAGGAATGGAAGGCCCGGCCCGGTACTGGTGGATATCACCAAGGATGTGACCGCGGCCATGTGCGAATACACCCCGGCCCGGCCGAAGGAAAGGGAGCGGAAGATGTCCTGTACCGAGGAAGAGCTCCAGCGGGTGGCAGAATATATTGAAAAAGCCGAAAAGCCTTTTATCTATCTTGGAGGGGGCGCGATCCTGTCGGAGGCATCGGAAGAAGTGGCGCAGTTCGCGGAGCTTATCGACGCGCCGGTCTGCGACACGCTGATGGGCAAGGGGGCGTTTGACGGCACGAGCCCCCGCTATACGGGCATGATCGGTATGCACGGCACAAAGACATCCAACCTGGGAGTAAGCCAGTGTGACCTTTTGATCGCGCTGGGGGCAAGATTTTCCGACCGGGTCATCGGTAATCCCAAAAAGTTTGCCGAGGGCGCAAAGATCGTGCACATTGATATCGACGCCGCAGAGATCAACAAGAATATCCGTGTGGACGCAAGCCTTGTGGGAGACCTGAAGCTGGTGCTGGCGGAGCTGAACAAAAGGATCCCGGCGGGGAAGCATCCGGAATGGATGAACACCATCCGGGAGATGAAGGAGAAATATCCCTTAAAGTATGACGACAGCCAGCTCTCGTGTCCTTATGTGATGGAGACCATAGACAGGGTCACGAAGGGGCAGGCGCTGATCACTACCGACGTGGGGCAGCATCAGATGTGGGCGGCTCAGTATTACCGTTACACAAAGCCCCGTACTTTCCTGTCCTCCGGCGGGCTTGGCACCATGGGGTACGGCCTGGGGGCCTGCATCGGGGCCCAGGCGGGGCAGCCCGATCTGCTCTGCATCAATATCGCGGGCGACGGGTGTTTCCGCATGAATATGAATGAGCTTGCCACCGCCAGCCGGTATAATTTCCCCATTATTCAGGTCGTGATCAACAATCATGTGCTGGGGATGGTGAGACAGTGGCAGACCCTTTTTTACGGAAAGCGTTATTCCCAAACCGTTTTAAATGATAAGGTTGACTTCTGCAAGGTGGCGGAGGGGCTTGGATGCGCCGCTATCCGGGTGACGAAGAAAGAGGAGATGGAGCCCGCGCTGAAAAAGGCCATAGACATGAAAGCGCCGGTGCTGATCGAGTGCGTCATCCCGGAGGACGATAAGGTATTCCCCATGGTGCCCGCGGGAGCTCCCATTACGGAAGTGTTCGACGGAGACGACCTGGCGGCAAGGGGATAGGCGAAGAGCGGCATAGAGGCTATGAAGAAATTACTACGTTTGGCGGTACTGTTCCTGCTGATCGGACTGCTCCTTATCCTGGGCGGCAGTCTGGCGCTGGCCCTGTATTATCGGAACAATTTCCCCGTAAATACCTGGATCAATGGAGTGTACTGTACCGGAAAAACCGTCCGGCAGGTCAACGAGGAACTGGCGGCGGGCGCCGCCGTTCCCCAGGTGACGCTGCTCGGCCAGGAAGGACAGAGCTGGCAGCTGGATCTGACGCAGGCGGAAGGCAGGGCGGACTATACAGGGTCTCTGAAAAAATTCCTCCGCCGTCACGCGTCCGCATTCTGGATAGAGCATCTTCGCCAGCCGGTGACGGAAGAGGTCCCTGCGGCCTGTTACCTTTACAATGAAAATAAGCTGAAAAGCATTTTTGACGAGGCGGAACCTGTCAGGAAGGAGAGAGAGACGGAAGAGGGGGTCTCTCTTTCCTATTCCGCAGGGGAGGGATATCGTCTTGTGGACGGAAACAGTGACAGGCTGGACATGGAGAAGGCGTTTCACTGTCTGAAGGAATGCCTGTCAAAGGGCGAGACCGTGGTGGACCTTGTGGCGGGCGGCTGTTATGTGACGCTGGAGGACAGCCCGCGGGACCGGGCAGGGAGAGAGATGTGGAAGCTGCTGGAGGTTTTTTTTGCCTGGCCGATCGTCTATGACATGGGGGCGGAGAAGATCTCTCTGACACCGGATATCCTGAGCCGTTTTGTCGCGGCGGATGCTTCCGGCGTTCCGGCCCTGGACGATAGGGGCCTTCTTGTGATAGAAGAAGACCGGGTGAGGGCCTGGGTGGAAGAGCTGGCGGACGCTTACGACACAGTGGGGAAGACAATCTCCTTTCCCTCTACCAGGGGAGACCTGGTGGAGGTAAAATACGATACCTACGGCACGGAGCTTGACGTGGAGGCGGAGGTGGCCTATCTGATGGAAGCGCTGGGCCGCAGCCGGGAGGAAGCGGAGATACACGTTCCCGCCTATCGGCAGGAGGCGTTTGCCAGGGGGCTTGACGATATCGGCGGCACCTATATTGAAGTGGACATGACCCAGCAGCATATGTATTATTATGTGGATCACGAGCTGGCGCTGGACACGGATGTGGTCACCGGGAACACGGGCCGCAGGATGGGAACGCCGCAGGGGATAAATTTTGTCTATAACAAGCAGAAAAACAGAGTCCTCCGG
>CANPYT010000106.1 GCA_947588705.1 uncultured Acetatifactor sp.
TTAAAAAATTTGACAAAAAAATACAGGCTTTATGCGGCCTGTAGCGATTTTTCCTTGATTCAACTGTTGAAGACCCGGCCGGAGTACAATCGGTACATTTTTGAATGTATGCGGGACGGGAAAAATCTGGTGACAGAGGAAAATCTTCGGTCTTATGTAGAGGACATGTACCGGTTTGCGGAATCGTTTGACTATGATTCGCTTTGGAAGGAATTCCTGCCTTGACATTGGCGCGAAAATCGGATATACTAAAGTTACTTCGGGGTAGTAAAGGTCTCGACAGGGGTCTTGCAGCTGGAGAAGCTATCCGCATGCTATGCGTCAAATAGCAAAATTAAACGAAACGCTGAAGATAATACTCAGTACGCACTGGCAGCGTAATCGGACTTGTCCGACTCGCTGTGAGTGACGCCGCCGCAGGCGGCTTGTCCGATCCGGGGCACTCACACTCCGGAACCCGGGCATCGACTATGTGAGAAACGACGCGCGGTAAGCTTTGCCCGCGCGGGCGTACCATGAAGCTACTGAGCCGCGGAGATTGTCCTTTTTCTGTGCGGTAAGGGAACAGGCCGGAGCGAGGCCGGCCGAAAAAAAGGACTATGATAGTAGAAGGACAGGGAATAGGCTTTTGGACACGGGTTCGACTCCCGTCTACTCCACTAAAAAATGCCTATTTTCAGGCGTTTGAGGCACTTTCAAAAATGGCTGTAACCGCGAGAGTAACCGGAACGGCAACACATTATTATCGTTAAAATTTTTGAAGGGAGAAACGTCTGGGGTGTGTTTTTCTTTTTTGGAGATGTAGCTCAGCTGGGAGAGCATTTGCTTGACGTGTAAAGGGTCGCAGGTTCGAGTCCTGTCGTCTCCATGAAGTGTGCTTACAGTGCGTGAGGAAGTACCGGCGGTAAGTGCGGGAAGGGCTCCGGCACCTGATCTTGGGTGTTGGAGCTTTTTGTGTTTTACGGCTGCGGCAGGAAGCGCGGGGAAAGGAAGGTGCCGGATGGAGACAGGCGGATTTTCATTTTACACGGAAAATGACGGGAAAATGGCGGAGGCGGAGCAGAGAAAAATAGACTATCTGGAGTCGAGACTTGATTACACCCGCCCCGAGAGCATTCTCCATGTATATGACAAGGCGATCGAGGAGCAGCTGTTCCGGACTCCGGTTGGGATCCAGTATCTGAAAAAGCTCCAGGATTTCCTGCTGAAACAGCCGAGGATCGACAAGGAGCGGGTGAGGGCGATCCCGCTTTACGATGTCTACGGGGAGAGCCGGAAGAAAGCTGTGGAAGGAGACAAAAAAAAGCAGCGGGCGGCCCGGAAGCGGGAGCAGGAGAAGGCAAGATTTCAGATTTCCGTCGCGCTGAATATCTTGTTGGCGCTGGCCCTGGTCTTTATGTTTTTCATTTCGTTTTTCAGCGATCAGCCCAATATCTTCAACTATGAGCGAGCCCTTCAGGACAAATATGCCTCCTGGGAGCAGGAGCTGACGGCCAGGGAACAGGCGGTGCGCGAAAAGGAGCGCGAGCTCGATATAGACGGCCTTGACAGCTTGGCGGAGGAATAGGGGCGTGTTTTCACAGAAAAGACATATTTTTGATTTACCATATACCTGAGGGCGGAGGGGAGACAAGCCCGCCGCAGAGATCGATGGGTAAGGAGTGCGGAGCGCTATGGACAGATTAAAGGTGCTGGTGGTGGACGATGAAAGCCGGATGCGGAAGCTGGTCAGGGATTTCCTGGTAAAGAGCAACTATGATGTGCTGGAAGCGGGAGACGGCGAGGAGGCTCTGGACATTTTTTTCAAGCAGAAAGATATAGCCCTGATCGTGCTGGATGTGATGATGCCGAAGATGGACGGCTGGCAGGTGTGCCGGGAGGTGCGGGCGTATTCCAAGGTGCCTATCATCATGCTGACGGCCAGGTCGGATGAGAGGGATGAGCTTCAGGGATTCCAGCTGGGAGTGGACGAGTATATCTCAAAACCGTTCAGCCCCAAGATCCTGGTGGCGCGGATCGAGGCCATCCTCAGGCGGACCAATCAGCTGGAAAGCAGCGAGGTCTTGAGCTGCGGGGGCATTCAGGTGAGCAAGGCGGCGCATCAGGTGCTCATAGACGGCAGGCCGGTGGAGCTTAGCTACAAGGAATTTGAATTGCTGGTTTATTTCATGGAGAACAAGGGCATAGCCCTGTCGCGGGAAAAGATCCTGAACAATGTCTGGAACTATGACTATTTTGGAGACGCCCGCACCATTGACACCCATGTAAAGAAACTGCGCAGCAAAATGGGAGAAAAAGGAGACCTGATCAAAACAATCTGGGGCATGGGGTATAAATTAGAGGCGGAGGAATGAGAAAAACCCCCATGCCCCATGGCATGGGGTACAAATTGGAGGCGGAGGAGTGAAATATTCTATCAGGCGGAAGTTTGCTCTGATATTTAGCGGAGTGATGGCCGGGATCATCCTTTTGTGCTGGTTTCTCAACACCATGTTCCTGGGCCAGTATTATATCAGGAGCAGGACGAAGATCATTTATAATGCCTACAATACCATCCGGCAGGTCGCTAACAGTGAGACGTACAGCACGGAGGAATTTGGGAAAGAGCTGGACAACATATGCAGCCGGTACAACATTACAGTCTGCGTCATGGATGCCAATTCCCAGACGAAATATGTCTCCTTCAACGGCGGGCGCGAACTGGAGACGCAGCTTGTGGGGTATATTTTCGGCTTTTATTCCGGCCCTGTGGAGGTGCTGGAGGAGGGCGGCGATTATGTGCTCCAGCGTTTGAAGTCGGGCGAGGACGAGTACCTGGAAATGTACGGAAGGTTGAATACCGGGATCTCCTTCATCATGCGTACCCCCATAGAGAGTATCCGCTTAAGCGCCAGGATCGCAAACCGTTTTTTTGCCTATGTGGGGGTACTGGGAACGGTGGCCGGCGGCATTATCATATGGTTTGTATCCCGGCGGATCACCAGGCCCATCCTCGAACTGAGCCGCATATCGGAGCAGATGGTGCATCTGAACTTTGAGGCGAAATACAGGGGGAGGAACAAAAACGAGGTCGATCTGCTGGGAGAAAACATCAATAAGCTTTCCGAGTCATTGGAGCGTTCTATATCGGAACTGAAAACCGCCAACAACGAATTGCAGAAAGACATTGAGCGCAAGGAAGCCATTGACGAGATGCGAAAGGAGTTCCTGGCGAACGTATCCCATGAGCTGAAAACGCCGATAGCGCTGATCCAGGGCTATGCGGAGGGGCTCCGCGAAAGCGTCAACGATGACCCGGAGAGCCGAAGCTTCTACTGCGAGGTGATCATGGACGAAGCGGCTAAGATGAACCAGATGGTCCAGAAGCTGCTGACCTTAAACCAGCTGGAATTTGGGAATGACCTGGTGACTATGGAGCGGTTTGACGTGACGGCCCTGGTCCGGAATTACATCCAGTCCGCCGGGATCCTCACGAAGCAGAACGACATCCGGGTCTGCATGGAGGAGAGCGGGCCCATCTATGTATGGGCGGACGAATACAAGACGGAAGAAGTCTTTATGAATTATTTCTCCAATGCGGTACATTACTGCAGCGGGGAGAAGCGGATCGAAATCTCCCTGGAACGGAGGGAACAGAGGGTGCGCGTGAATGTCTTTAACACGGGAGAACCCATACCGGAGGAATCGCTGTCTCATCTATGGGAAAAGTTTTATAAGGTCGATAAGGCGCGGACCAGGGAATACGGGGGCAGCGGCGTCGGGCTGTCTATCGTAAAGGCGATCATGGAGTCCATGAACCAGAAATATGGTGTGGAAAACCGCCCTGACGGAGTTTTGTTCTGGTTCGAGCTGGAGATGGTGGAGGGGAGCTGTTGAGGGAACAGGAGAGCTTTTCGGAAAATTTCTTACGGCAAAAGGAGGAAGCGCTGAAAGTCCTTCTGGTGGGCCTTGACACTGGGGCGGACAAAGATTTCAGCCATTCCATGGAAGAATTGGCAAGCCTGGCGGAAGCGGCGGATAAGCAGGTGGCCGGCGTTATCATCCAGCGGATGGGACATGAAAACAAGGCATTGTATATCGGCCCGGGGAAGGTGGCGGAGGTGCGGGAGTACGCCGGACAGTGCGGCGCACAGGAGATTGTGTTTGACAATGCGCTGACCCCGTCTCAGGTGCGCAATTTAGGGAGGGAGCTGGAACTGCCGATCCTGGACCGGACAAATTTGATCCTGGACATCTTCGCGATGCGGGCGAGGACCAGGGAAGCCAGGCTTCAGGTCGAGACCGCAAGGCTGCGGTATCTGCTTCCGAGACTGGTGGGAATGCGGGAAAACCTCAGCAGGCAGGGAGGCGCCGGGGGCAGCATGAGCAGCAAGGGCGCCGGAGAGACCAGGTTAGAGTTGGACCGCCGCAAGATCCAGCATCGGATTAGCGAGCTGGAGCGGGAGCTGGAAAATGTGGCCAGGGGACGGGAAACCATGCGGAAACGGAGAAGCGGTTCCCTGCTGCCGCAGGTGGCGCTGGTGGGTTATACCAATGCCGGAAAGTCTACCATTATGAACCAGCTGGTCGAGCGGTACGGGGAGAGGCCGGAAAAGACGGTGCTGGAGAAGGATATGCTCTTTGCCACGCTGGAGACGCAGGTGAGGAAGATACTGGCCGGGGACAATATGCCTTTTCTGCTGGTGGACACGGTAGGATTTCTCCACAGGCTGCCTCACGACCTGGTAAAGGCGTTTCGGTCCACATTGGAGGAGGTCTGCAGAGCTGACCTTTTGGTACATGTGGTGGATTTCTCTGATGAGCATTATCGGGAGCAGATGAAGGTGACGGAGGAGACCCTGAAAGAACTGGGGGCCGGGGATATCCCGCGGATCGTGGCCTATAATAAGATAGACAGGTGCGGCAACCAGCGGCCGAGGCGGAATGGAGATCAGGTTTATATCGCCGCTGCCCGGGATCTGGGGCTGGATGTGCTTCTTGAGGCGATACAGGAGGCGGTATACGCTCATAGCAGGGAGGAGGTCTGTTTCCTGATCCCCTATGAGGACGGAAAACTGGTATCCTATTTTATGGAAAATGCCACGATCCTGGAGCGGGAATACCGGGAGGAGGGCGTTTGGCTGCATGTGAGCTGCCACAGGAGCGATACCGAAAGGTATCGCGCGTATCTGTGCGCCGGCCTTTGCTCATAAAATGGCGCTCCCTCAGCCGCCAGACATGACGGAAAATTCGTGCGAGCACGATTTTCCGTCAAATCAGGCGGCTGGCTGAACTGTTACGTAATTTCGGCAATTTTTATTTCTGTACTTGCCTAAGGGAAAAATGTGTTGTATGATAAAGAAAGCAGCCTGAAGAAATGGGTCAGGGGGTATCCGAATATGAAAAAGACAATGATAGCTGCGCTGGCGGCGGTCCTGGCTCTTGGCCTGTCCGGCTGTGCAGAGAATAAAATACCGAATCTCACAGGCGAACAGGTGCAGATGGTGGGGGAGTATGCCGCCATAACGATGATGCGTTACGATGCCAACCACAGAAGCCGGCTGGTGGATTACACCGCCATGATGGCTACGCCGGAGCCGGAGGTTATACCGGAAGCGCCGGAGGCTGAGCCGACGCCTGCCGCGGGGATGGATCCCGTGGACGATACTCCTGTGGTGGGGGAGAACGGCCAGGCTGGGAATGGCCACACGATAGAGGGAACATTGGCGTTGCCGGAGGGGATCACCGTGACGCTGGCGGGTTATTCATTGTATGACAACTATCCGGAGGACGAGGGTTACTTCGGCGTGGCGGCCGCACAGGGGAAAAAGCTTCTTGTGCTCCGACTGACAGTGTCCAATTCCTCAGGTCAGGATCAGGCCATAGACCTGCTGGACTCGGAAGCGCAGTTTAGGATCAGTGTCAACGGGGAGTATACCCGTAAGGCGTTGCCCACTATCCTGGAAAATGACCTTTCCACTTTCCAGGGAACGGTGCCGGCCGGAGGTTCCGCTGACACGGTGCTGATCATAGAAGTGGAAAAGGAGACGGCGGAGAATATCTCCTCCCTTTCTTTGGAACTGAAAAATGATTCAAAAGCATGTACGATCCAGATCTTATAAGAAAGGATCCCGTCCTTTGCCCCGGCGGATCAGGCGGGGGATCCCTGAAAATGCCCACGGGCTGAACTGTTGCAGAGAATCGTAACAGTTCAGCCCGCGCCATTCGCAAAGCCGCGCTTACGCGCTTTTCGTCGCTCCGCGACTTCCTTTGCTCATAAAAAGGCGCTCCCTCGGTAGGCATATTCAGAGTAAAATTCGTGCGAGCACGATTTTCCTCTGAACATGCCTACCGGCTGAACTGTTGCAAAAAATCATAAAAAATAGAAAAATGGTGTTGACAAGTATCTTTTCCAGTGCTATACTCAATTTCGTTGTCGGCGAGAGCGCCGGATGACGCGGTAGCCGAAAGGTTACAAAAAAATAAAAAAAGTTGTTGACAAGTCGCAGCGGTTATGGTATTCTATGAAAGCTGTCGCAAAAACAACAGCAGAGGGCGAAAATTAAGAAGCCCCACGAACCTTGACAAATAAACAGTAATGCAACCCTGAAGATTCCAAGGCAGCGGGAGGCAGGAAGC
>CANPYT010000107.1 GCA_947588705.1 uncultured Acetatifactor sp.
CCTGCGCCACAATGGAGCCGGTGATGTCGGAACCGCCCCGGGAGAATGTCTTTACCTGTCCGTCCGGCAGGGAACCGTAGAATCCGGGGATCACAGCGTTTTTACAGTTTTTCAGCCTCTCGGACAAGACCTGGCGGGTCCTCTCTCCATCCCATACCCCGCCCTTGTCTGCAAAAAAGATCACTTCCGCGGCGTCAATAAACTCAAACCCCAGGTAAGCCGCCAGCACGATACCATTCAGGTATTCTCCCCGGGACGCCGCGTAATCTCTTCCCGCCTTATCCTGGAAATTCTTCTCTATGACCCTGAACTCCTCTTCCAGGGAGACCTCCAGATTCAGGCCGTCTATGATTTCCTGGTACCTGGCCTTGATGGCGTTCAGCGCGTCCTTGAAATCCTTCCCGGATTCCGCCAGATCGTAACAGTCATAGAGCATATCCGTGACCTTGGTATCCTCCTTAAAACGCTTCCCGGGCGCGGAAGGTACCACAAATCTCCTGCTCTTGTCGGCCCGGATGATAGCCGCCACTTTCTTAAACTGCTCCGCGTTCGCCAGAGAGCTTCCTCCGAATTTTACTACCTTAGACATTTCTCATTATCCTCTCATTCCGCCGCCTCCGCGGCCTTTTCCGTCCTGTTTCCGGCGTTTCAGATCACGTGCCCTACATATTTGTCTGAAGGAATCTATCGATCAGCCTGTGCCCCTGCGGCACGAAGTTTCCGGAAGCCCGCCCTTCCCTTTCGTTATAATTCCAGGTATGGCTCTCCGGCGCCGTGCTGTCATATAAAAGATATGGCACATCGTCGGAAGTGTGCGTCCGTACCCGTATGGGCGTGGGATGGTCCGGCAGCACCAGAAGGCGGAAATCCTCCCCTGCCGCCTGCAGCTTCTCCACGGCGGGCCCGATCACCCTGGTATCCAGGTAATGCACCGCCTGCACCTTCTTTTCCACGCTTCCCTGATGCCCCATCTCGTCGGGCGCCTCCACATGGATATACGAAAAGTCGTACCCGTCCACCGTCAGCGCTTTCACGGCCGCCTCCACCTTGCCGGCATAATTAGTGTTTAGGCCGCCGTTTGCGCCGTCCACCAGGGCCACACCCATTCCCGCGCCTACGGCAATACCCTTCAGCAGATCCACCGCAGACACCATCATGCCCTTTTTCCCCGTCTTCTCCTCAAAGGAGGAGAGCTGAGGCTTGGTGCCCGCCCCCCAGAACCAACAGCAGTTGGCGGGATTCAGCCCCCGTCTTTTCCTCTCCTGGTTGATCGGATGATCCACTAAAATATCATAGCTCTTCCGCATCATCTCCCGCAGGGCCGCGTCCTCCGGCAGATACGAGCCGATGACCTGCCCCAGCACATCGTGGGGCGCCGTCAGCTCTACCACCTTGCCGCCGTTCCAGATCAGGCAGTGCCGGTAACTCGTTCCCACATAAAACTGGTAAGTCTCATTCTGGAGCGAATCCGCCACCGCCTTCAGAAGCACCGCGCAGTCCTCCGTGCTGATCTCGGAGGAACTGTGGTCAAGGATAACCCTCTCCTCAAAGGGGATCTCCCCCTCCGACAATGTCACGATGTTGCAGCGGATGGCAATATCCGTATCCTTCATGGGAACGCCGATGCTCAGCGCCTCCAGCGGGGAACGCCCGGAATAATATTTCCGCGGGTCATATCCCAGCACCGACAGATTTGCCGTATCCGACCCGGGCTTCATCCCATTCGGTATGGTATGGACCATTCCCACCTCCCCCAGCTTGCTGAGGCGGTCCAGGTTCGGCGTCTCCGCATATTCCAGGGGCGTTTTCCCCCCAAGTTCCTCAATGGGCTCGTCAGCCATTCCGTCTCCCAAAACGATCAAATATTTCATCCTGTCCTCTCATTCCGCCGCCCCAGCGGCAATCTCTAAAAAAACTACCCCTCGATCCGCAGCCTTCCGCCAGCCGTCACTCCGGCAAGCTTCCCATAGCGCTCCGCAAAATCCGCCTCCGTCATCACGGATGTGACAAGGCCGCATTCATCGGGAGCCGACGCCAGCCGCACTTCTTTCAGTTCCCGCCCGAACAATTCCGCCGCTTTCTCACGGCCTTCCGTCTTCACCCGGAAGAAGAAACGCCTCTCCACCTGGTCGATGCTCAAAAGATCCGCTTCCTCCGCATCCCAGAAACACATGATCACCTTTCCGATATGCCTCGCGCAGTCGATCACATCGGACACCACCGCGCTGGCTGTGGGAAGCTTGCCCGCTCCCCTCCCGTAATACATGGAATCTCCCAGCATGTTCCCCCTGACAAACACCGCGTTGAACACCCCGTTCACCATGTGGAGGGGATGCCCGGCATCGATCAGGAACGGGGACACCATAGCCAGCGTCTTATCCCCCGCCTCCTTGCTGAGCGCAAGAAGCTTGATCGACATGCCCATCTGTTTCGCGTAGGCAAAATCCAGCGGTTCCACCTTCGTGATTCCCTCTGTGTATATTTTCCGGTAGTCCACATTTTTTCCCGTCATCAGGGAAGAAAGGATGGCAATCTTGCGGCAGGCGTCATGGCCTTCCACGTCGGCCTCCGGGTTTCTCTCCGCATATCCCTTTTCCTGGGCCTCCCTCAAAACGGCGTCATAATCCGCCCCCTCATATTCCATCTTCGATAATATATAGTTGGTGGTGCCGTTTAAAATTCCTGTGATCGCCTCGATCCGCTCCGCCGTCAGGGAATAATTCAGAGGACGGATGATGGGGATCCCGCCTCCCACACTGGCCTCGAAAAGATAGTTGCAGCAGTGCTCCCTGGCCAGCGCCAAAAGCTCCGGGCCGTGCGCCGCCACCAGCTCCTTGTTGGAGGTACAGACGCTCTTTCCGGCGGCCAGCGCCTGCCTGGTAAAGTCATACGCCGCTCCCACGCCCCCCATGGTCTCGCAGAGAATGCGTACCTCATCGTCCGCCAGGATCCGGCCAAAGTCATGGACGATCTTGCTCTCATACGGATCTCCCGGGAACTCCCGCAGATCCAGGATATATTTAATCTCCAGCTCCTCGCCGGACTTTTTATTGACCATATCCCTGTTCTTCTCGATCACCTCTACGACCCCGCTTCCAACGGTCCCGTAACCCAGCACAGCTATCTTTATCATCTTTTCCTCCTTCCGCCGCCCTGAGGCGGCGCTCCACTTTTCCCTCAGCCGGTGCAAGCCCCTGCGGCCTCCCTCCGGGCTTCCTTTTCCTTCTTTTCTTTCTTTTCCTTCTTTTTTTCTCCCTGTTCCCCCGTCTATCCCCCCGGTTTTTCTCACTCCCTGGCCAGGATCTTCACATGACGGACGCCCCGCTGCTGCTCCAGCTGCTCCAGCATACGGGAGATATCCCCCGTGGTCTTTAAGATCTGTACGCTGATGCTCAGAGAGGCAATACCGTTGATGGGGATGCTCTGGTGAATGGTCAGGATATTGGCCTGATACTCGGCGATCGTCTTCAGCACATCGGACAACAGCCCCGGTTCATCGTCCATCTCAAATGTCATGGTGAACGTTGTCCCCTGGGAATTGTCATGGAACTGAAAAATATCGTCCTTATACTTATAAAAAGAACTGCGGCTGATGCCGACAGCATCAACCGCTTCCTGAATGGTCAGAGCCTTCTCCGACTCCAAAAGCCTCTTTGCCTCGACAACCTTCAACAGCACTTCCGGCACAGCTTTCCGCTTTACCACATAATACTTTGCTGTCTCTCCCATATGCTCTCCCACTTTCCGGCAAGCCAATTGTATCATTCACACATGCAATTCCGCAAACGTTTTTGCTGTGCGGACACTTGTCTGCCGACGATGGATATTTTAGCACATGTCTGTCTCAAGCGCAAGACATTTTTATCCTATAATTTCATCCTGGAATTTTATCCTGGAATTTCATCCGACTCCACCACTTTATTTTTTCCGGTCTGTTTCCCCCTGTAAAGCCTGCTGTCGGCAACATTGACCCATTCGTCCACAGTCTGGCCGTCCTGATAACGCGCCACCCCGATAGTGACCGTCAGGTTTACGGTGGTGTTCTCATCGTACACAAAATCCTTGATGGCTATGCTGCGGCGCACATTGTCAAGGATCACGCTCTCCGGGCGCCTTCCCTTCTCGTCCAGCCTGCCGTCCGAACCCACGATCACAAACTCCTCGCCCCCCCATCTGCACACCGTCCGGTCTCCGCAGATCTTCTTGACCATACCCGCCACCGTCTTCAGCACAAAATCACCGCAGAGATGCCCGTAACGGTCATTGATCCCCTTAAAATTATCAATGTCAAGAATTGCGATCCAATAGCTGTCTATCTTTTTCTCGGTGTAGATCCCCTCCAGCTGCTCCACTAGATAATGTCTGTTGACCATGTCGGTCAGTTTGTCGTGGGTAGCCTGCCTTCCCAGTTCCTCCTCATAATATGAGGAAAGCTTGGTCTGAGACCGCAGAAAAAGGGTGACGAAAGTAAAAACCACGATCGAATTCAGGACCTGCCCCACATAATCCAGGCCGGATCCCATTTGATAAAGGGAACCCGCCGTTTTTGTCACGACCAGGCTGACCAGATACAGCCCGCAGCTGACAACACTGATGGATCCCCCCTTGATATGCTGGTTGCCCATCCGGAAAGAAAAATAATCCGCATAGAACACAATGGCGATACAGCCGATGAAATAGAGCTGAAATCCCGCATCCCACCCTGTGCAGATCACTGCCAGGAACATATGGGCCATGATTTCCGTCAAAGTCGCATAGATATAAAGCGTACTCTTCCCCTTCATCAGGATCAGAAAACCGAGCGCATAGAAAGTCACGCTGAATATATTCACAACAGCCATCAGGGTGATACCGATCACCGCAAAAAAGATCAGCAGCCCGGAGTGGACCGTCAGCAAAAATAGATTTAACAAATTCAGAGAGCGAAACGCATCCCTGCTGTTCTGGCTGGAGCTCATTTTTCCTCTTTTCCTCCGTCCCGGGACGGCATTTTACTTAAAAGGCCCCGGGCTGCCGCAAAATGCCCGGGGCTTTTCTCCTTTTCAAAACCGTCTTTACAGGAGCGGGTATTTGTCTGTCAAAGTCTGCACAATCGCCCTGGCCTGGGGAATCTTTTCCTCTCCGCCCCGGATCACAAGGGAAATCGCCTCCGCGATCTGACCCATGTCCTCCGTATTCATCCCTCTGGATGTGACGGCAGGGGTTCCCAGCCGGATCCCGCTGGTCACAAAAGGCGATTGAGGATCGTTGGGAATGGTATTCTTGTTACAGGTGATATGCGCCGCGTCAAGCATCTTTTCCACTGCCTTGCCCGTGAGGCCAAAATTAGTCAGATCCACCAGCATCAGATGATTGTCGGTGCCGTTGGAAACAATTTTGATCCCCCTGTCCTGCAAGCCCCTGCAGAGGGCCTGGGCATTGTCGATGATGTTTTTCTGATAGACTTTAAACTCATCGCTGAGGGCCTCCTTAAAGCAGACCGCCTTGGCTGCGATCACATGCATCAGAGGGCCGCCCTGGATGCCGGGGAAGATAGCCTTGTTGAAATTGTACTTTTCGTTCACCGCATTGCTGGAAAGGATCATGCCGCCCCGGGGCCCCCGCAGCGTCTTATGGGTGGTGGTCGTCGTCACATCCGCGTAAGGGATGGGGCTGGGATGAAGCCCTGCCGCCACCAGTCCGGCAATATGAGCCATATCGACCATGAGCACCGCCCCAACCTCGTCGGCAACCTCCCTGAATTTCTTGAAATCGATAGTGCGGGCGTAGGCGGAGGCCCCCGCGATGATCAGCTTCGGCTTCGCTTCCAGCGCGATCTCCCGCAGCCTGCCATAGTCGATAAACCCGTCATCATTCACGCCGTAAGGCACAACATGAAAATATTTTCCGGACATGTTCACCGGGCTTCCATGGGTCAGGTGCCCGCCGTGGTCCAGATTCATCCCCATGATGGTGTCGCCCGGGCTGCATACCGCAAACTGCACCGCCATATTGGCCTGCGCCCCGGAATGAGGCTGAACGTTGGCATACTCGCATCCGAACAGCTCCTTTGCCCGCTCAATGGCCAGATTCTCCACTACATCCACGCACTGGCAGCCGCCGTAATATCTCTTTCCCGGATATCCTTCCGCATATTTGTTTGTCAGAGGGCTTCCCATGGCCGCCATGACAGCCTTGCTCACCCAGTTTTCAGAGGCGATCAGCTCAATATGGCTGTTCTGGCGCTCCTGCTCATCCACGATCGCCTGGGCGATCTCCGGGTCTGTTTTCTTAACTTCGTCAAACGAATACATAGCTTTTCCTCCTCGTTCTCAGCTCCCCTCCGGCGTGTGGCCCGGTCGCCGGACACGCGCCGTCTCCATGACGCCGAATGCAAAAGAAACAAAAATATTATAGCATATTCTTACTGCCTTGCATAGAAAAATCGCGAAGAATTTTGAGGCTTCTGGCATGATGGTGGGTACACCGCCAGACCGCTAATGTATTTTTGCACTTGAAAAACCACCTGTGTTCCTTTAGAGTATTAGTGACCAAACTATCA
>CANPYT010000108.1 GCA_947588705.1 uncultured Acetatifactor sp.
TTATTTGCCGTCGTCCAGTTTCAGTACGCTCATAAAAGCTTTTTGCGGCACCTCCACATTGCCGATCTGGCGCATCCGCTTTTTGCCCTCTTTCTGTTTTTCCAGCAGTTTTTTCTTGCGGGTAATGTCGCCGCCGTAGCACTTGGCCAGGACGTCCTTGCGCACCGCCTTCACCGTCTCCCGGGCGATGATCTTATTGCCGATTGCCGCCTGAATCGGGATCTCAAACAGATGGCGCGGTATTTCGTCTTTCAGTTTCTCACACATTTTCCGTCCGCGCTCATAAGCGCTGTCCGCGTGAACAATAAACGAGAGCGCGTCCACTTCTTCTTTATTGATCAGGATATCCAGTCTGACCATGCGCGAGGGAATATATCCCTTCAGCTGATAATCGAAGGAGGCGTACCCGCGCGAGCGCGATTTCAGCGCGTCAAAGAAATCGTAAATGATCTCGTTCAGCGGAAGTTCGTAGCGGATCAACGCCCGCGTGTCTTCCATATATTCCGTTCCGACATAAACGCCGCGGCGTTCCTGACAGAGCTGCATGATCGCGCCGATATACTCCGACGTCACCATGATCTCCGCCGAAACCACCGGCTCCTCGATGTGCTCGATTTCCGCCGGGTCGGGAAGATTCGTGGGATTGGTCAGGGTGATCATCTCTCCATTGGTTTTGTATACGTGATAGATCACGCTCGGAGCGGTCGTCACCAGATCCAGATTGTATTCCCGCTCCAGGCGTTCCTGGACAATCTCCAGATGGAGCAGTCCGAGAAATCCGCAGCGGAATCCGAATCCCAGCGCCACGGAGGTCTCCGGCTCATACTGCAGGGAAGCATCGTTCAGCTGAAGCTTCTCCAGCGCATCCCTCAGATCCGGATACTTTGCCCCGTCCGCGGGATACATGCCGCAGTAGACCATGGACTGCACTTTCTTATAGCCGGGCAGAGGCTCCCCGCAGGGATTCTCCGCATCCGTCACCGTATCGCCCACCGTAGTGTCTTTCACGTTCTTGATGGAAGCCGTGATATACCCCACCATACCGGCGGACAGCTCCTCGCAGGGGATAAACTGCCCCGCGCCGAAATACCCCACTTCCACCACTTCCTCTTCCGCCCCGGTAGCCATCATCCGGATCCGCGTTCCCTTTTTCACGGTCCCTTCCATGACCCTGCAGAAGATGATGACCCCCTTGTAGGAGTCGTAAATACAGTCGAATATCAGAGCCTGAAGGGGATTCTCCGGGCTTCCCCCAGGCGCCGGGATCTTCTTTACGATCTGCTCCAACACCTCTTCGATGCCGATCCCGTTCTTGGCGGAGATCAGGGGGGCGTCCTGGGCCTCGATCCCGATCACGTCCTCGATCTCCTCGATCACCCGTCCGGGATCCGCGCTTGGCAGGTCGATCTTATTGATCACAGGAAACACATCCAGATCATGGTCCAGCGCCAGATACACATTGGCCAGCGTCTGGGCCTCGATCCCCTGCGCCGCATCCACCACCAGGATGGCCCCGTCACACGCCGCCAGGGAACGGCTGACCTCATAATTGAAATCCACATGGCCGGGGGTATCGATAAGGTTCAGGATATATTCCTCCCCGTCCTTTGCCTTGTACACGGTGCGCACGGCCTGGGCCTTGATGGTGATCCCCCGCTCCCGCTCCAGCTCCATGTTGTCCAGCACCTGGGCCTGCATCTCCCGGCTGGTGAGGAGCCCCGTCATCTCTATGATACGGTCCGCCAGTGTGGATTTGCCGTGGTCAATATGCGCAACAATGCAGAAGTTGCGTATTTTGCTCTGGTCTATTGCCATTGATAATTCCTCGTTTCTCCCGGGCGTCTATTCCGCAGGGCCGGCCCCGGAAACTGCCTCCGCAGATTTTTTCACAATTGTATTTATTGTAGCAGAATTATCGCGGCTTGTCCAGCAAAGAGCAATTTAAACAGATTTGAAAGGCTGAGGGAGCGCCATTTATGAGCAAAGGAAGTCGCGGAGCGACGAAAAGCGCGTCAGCGCGGCTTTGCGAATGGCGTTGGCTGGAAAACTACCGTAATCACCGTGCCCTCGCCCTCTGCGCTTTGCAGTTCTACTTTTGCATGATGCAAACGGGCTGCGTGTTTGACGATAGATAATCCCAAACCGGTACCGCCAAGCTCTTTTGAACGGCTCTTGTCTACCCGGTAGAAACGCTCAAAAATGCGCTCCCGATGCTCCGGCGGAATCCCGATCCCCGTATCCGCTACCGAAAGACGGACACCATCCGAAAGGCGTTCTACTGACACCTTTACCGTTCCGCCCTGCCGGTTATACTTGATCGCGTTGTCCGTAAGGTTATAAACGATGCTCTCAAGAAGCTGCGGGATGCCGCATACCACGGCGCTTTCCCCCTGGGCGCTGACGGAGACACCGGCGCTTTCCGCCTCACGGGAAAGCGACATCACTGTTTCGGCAGCCAGATCATAAAGATCGACAGGTTCCCGCTTCATATCCTCCGCCCCCTCATCCAGATGGGAAAGGCGGATAATATCTTCCACCAAAGCGATCATGCGGCCGGCCTCTCCGCGGATTTGGGAATAAAACTTTGCCGTATCCTCGGGGCGCACCATGCCGTTTTCCAAAAGCTCCGCGCAGCCCGCGATGGTGTGCAGCGGCGTTTTCAGCTCATGGGACACATTCGCCGTAAACTCCCTGCGCATCTGTTCCGCCTGCTCTTTTTCCGTAACGTCAAGCATGAGAAGCACGGCGCCGGAAATATTGCCGCCCTCCCTGACCGGGTTCAGCGCAAGCTGGTATTTCCCGCCGTTCAAGCCTATGATTTTTTCTTTCCTCGTACCGCTTTCTATCCCAGAGAGAAGCTCCGATATTTCTATGTTTCGATTGACCGATAGAATGTATTTGCCGATGCAGTCGCTCGTTGCGCCGAAAAGGCTACCTGCGGCTCGGTTAAGCCCTAAAATCACGCCATTTGTGTTCAGGAGGATAATGCCCTCGGCCATATTTTCCGTAACCGCTTCAAATTCCTCCTGTTTTTGCCGAAGTTCCCTTTCCTGTTCCCGGATCTGGCGCTGCTGGGCGTCGATCCGCCGGAGCAGAGGCGAAAGCTCATCATATCCCTCATTGTCCAGCGGATCGTCCAAATCAAGCTGATTTAAGGGGGCGGTAATGTTTTTGGAAAGCCGGTGCGCCAGCCAGAAAGAAACTCCGATGGCGATCACAATGATAATGATGATGGGCTGCGTCATTCCAATAAGCAGCGTGGGAACCGTACTTTGCGCAACGGAAAGCCGGACCACTGTTCCGTCGGACAGCCTTTTTGCGCTGTATAGGGTGCGTTCCATCAGGGTCGCGGAATACCTGGCGCTCTCGCCGTAGCCGGATTCAAGCGCTTCCCCAATTTCCTCACGGGCAAGGTGGTTTTCCATTTCAGAGGAATCCGCTTCACTGTCGTAAAGCACTTTTCCGTCCGCACTGATCCATGAAATGCGGTATCCTTTTGGGGAAAGCCCATCAAAATATTCCGCGCCCACAGCCTCGACACCCTGCGCCGCCAGCTCGGTCTGCGTTTTTAGCCCCTTTTGCTGGACATTTCCAAAATAATCATAGAGCACACATAAAAAGAGCGTCACGGAAGCAAGGAAAACCGCGATCGCGACAAGGCAGATGGACCTGAAAATTCGCTTTGTCATTTCTATACCCCTTGTGCGCCTCAGCGCACATCAATTCAAAATTTGAAAATTCATTTTCACACTTATAACCCCAGCCGATAGCCGACACCCCGCACGGTCTCGATGCGGTCTCCGCACCGCCCCAGCTTTGTCCGTAAGGTACCGATATGGACATCCACTGTTCGGGTCTCTCCTATGTAAGAGTCGCCCCATATGCTTGTGAGAAGCTGTTCGCGCGTAAACACCCGGCCGGGGTTTTCCATAAATTTCCGGAGCAATTCATATTCCTTAAAGGTAAACTCCACCCGCGCACCGTCCACTGTTACCATATGCCGCGCCGTGTCCATCTGTATCCCGCCGTGCGATAGCACATCGCTTTTAGAAGCAGGAGCGCTCCGCCGGAGTACCGCTTTTACGCGTGACACCATCTCCATCATGCCAAAAGGCTTTGCAAGATAGTCATCCGCACCGAGATCAAGCCCAATTACCTTATCATATTCGGTTCCTTTTGCCGTGGCCATGATGACCGGCACCCGGCTTCCTTCTGACCGCAGCCGTTTCAAAATGCTGATACCGTCCTCTCCAGGGAGCATAATGTCAAGAAGCACAAGCTCCGGGGGATCCTCACGAAGCGCCTCCCAAAAGGCGGTTCCGTCCGAAAACCCCTTTGCCTCAAAGCCTGCGGCGTTCAGGGCATATATCATTAGATCACGGATCCCGTTATCATCTTCTACACAGAAAATCAAAAAATTCACCTTCCTTTGGGCGGGAAATAAATAGTAACAGTTCACTCTTTGGCGCTGTGCGCCTGCCTTGCGCAGCGAATGGCGCACCCACAAAAATCTTTGATATTATAGCACATTTTCGCATTTTTTCAATCTGCCGGCGGCTGTACGCTTTTCTCGCCGGTGACAGAAAACAACACCCAGCCGGCAATATTCGTGGCGTGGTCTCCGATCCGCTCAAAATATTTCGCCACCATCAAAAGGTCAAGGGCATATTCCCCATCGGTAGGATTTTGCGCGATCAGGGAAATCAGGCTGCTTTTAATGTCAATGAAGTAATCGTCCACAATGTCGTCAGAAGCGATCACCCCTTTGGCTATGGAGATATCCTGCTTCACATAGGCGTCCACGCTGTCCGTCACCATTTTGATCGTCGCTTTTGCCATTTCCCGGATCTTGATATGTTCCGGCAGCGTTCTGTCATTCAGGAACGGCAGGATTTCCGCAACATCCTCCGCCTGATCTCCTATGCGCTCCATATCCGTTATCATTTTCAGAGCAGCCGATATTTGCCGCAGATCCCGCGCTACCGGCTGCCTGCGGAGCAGCAGCCGCAGGCACATGGATTCGATCTGCCGCTCCTTTTCATCTATCTTCTGGTCGAGCGGCGCGATCTTTGCCGCCAGCGCGTCATCCTTTTGGATAAGGGCAGAAGCCGCAAGGGAAATCACTTCTTCGCACAATGCCCCCATCTTGATAAGTTCCTGCCCCAGCGTATTAAGCTGTTCGTCAAACCGTGTCCTCATTATCCAAACCTCCCTGTGATATAATCCTCGGTGCGCTGATCCTCCGGCTGGGAGAACATTTTTTCCGTATCCCCGTACTCGATGAGCTCCCCCAAAAGGAAGAACGCCGTGCGGTCTGAAATACGTACCGCCTGCTGCATATTGTGGGTGACAATGATGATCGTGTACTTTTCTTTCAGCGTTATCGCCAGTTCCTCGATTTTCGAGGTGGAGATGGGATCCAGCGCCGAGGTCGGTTCGTCCATCAAAAGGACTTCCGGCTGGACTGCCAGTGCGCGGGCGATACAAAGGCGCTGCTGCTGCCCGCCGGAAAGCCCCATCGCGTTCTTTCTAAGCCTTCCTTTCACTTCATCCCAAATGGCCGCGTCCCGCAGAGATCGTTCCACAATATCGTCCAGCTTTGCTTTGGCGCGGATTCCATGGGTTCGGGGGCCATAGGCGATATTATCATAGACCGACATAGGGAACGGGTTGGGTTTCTGGAACACCATGCCGATCTCTTTGCGCAGCATGTTGACATCCACACCGGGAGCAAAAATATCATTTCCCCTGTAGGAGACCTCTCCCGTTATTTTCACTCCGGGAACCAGGTCGTTCATTCGATCCAGCGTTTTCAAAAAAGTGGATTTCCCGCAGCCGGACGGCCCGATCAGCGCCGTGATCGTCTTTTCCGGGATATCCAGGTCGATATGATGGAGCGCCTGTGCGCTGCCGTACCAGAGGTTTAAATCCCGGACTGTAATGATCTCATTCATAATTTCTGCCTCCTTTTGAACCAGCGCCCTACAAGCATAGCGAGGAGATTTACCAGCAGCGTGAGCACCATCAAGATGGCCGCAATCGCAAAAGCCACGCCAAATTCGCCCTGTTCCTTTGCGTAAACATAAAGGGAGACTGTCAGCGTTGCGCCGGCGCTTCCAAGCCCTTCAAAGAAACCATTTAAAGCGTGGGCAAATCCGGCAGTAAACAAAAGCGCCGCCGATTCCCCAAGGATACGCCCCACAGATAGGATACATCCCGTGATGACCCCATCGATACAGCCGGGCAGGACAACCGTGCGTATCACGCGCCATTTACCGGCTCCAAGCCCAAAGGCTCCATCCCGGTAAGACTGCGGCACCGTTTTCAAACTTTCCTGCGTGGTACGCATAACAGTCGGCAGGTTCATGATCACAAGCGTCAATGCTCCCGCCAAAAGAGAGGTCTGCATATTCAAGAACTGGCAAAAGAACAGCATACCCACCAGCCCGTAAATAATCGACGGGATCCCGGAA
>CANPYT010000109.1 GCA_947588705.1 uncultured Acetatifactor sp.
AGCACCTCGTGTATTTTGTCCGTGGTGGCCATAATGTTGGACATGGAGGCGTCGTGGTTCATGAAGTCGATCAGGGAAGCGATGAACCTGCTCATATCCGCCTCGATGAAATACGGTTTTGTATAGAGGTCCGGGGGCAGGTACGTCAGGTCGGTGGTGATGACCCTGTCAAAATATCCCCGCTCGTAGGCAGTGTCGAATGCCTTCAGGCCCTCGGTGAAGAGGCCGAAAGTACAGCAGAGGAACACCCGTCTGGCATTCATGGCCTTTAACTGCTTTGCCGTGTCGATGATGCTGCCGCCGGAGGAGATCATGTCATCGATGATGATGATATCCTTGCCGTCGATATTGTCTCCCAGGAACTCATGGGCCACAATGGGATTTTTGCCGTCAACGATAACGGAATAATCCCGGCGTTTGTAGAACATGCCGATGTCCACGCCCAGGACGCTGGCAAAATAGATCGCCCTGTCCAGCGCGCCCTCGTCCGGGCTGATCACCAGAAGGTGCTCCTTGTCCACGATAAGGTCCCGCTCGCTGTTTAAGAGGGCCTTGATAAACTCATAGGGCGGCATGAAATTGTCAAATCCGCTGAGAGGGATGGAATTTTGGACACGGGGATCGTGGGCGTCAAAGGTGATAAAGTTGCTGATGCCCATATTCCGCAGTTCCCGCAGCGCAAGGGCACAGTCCAGGGATTCCCGGCCGTTTCGCTTGTGCTGCCTTCCCTCGTAGAGGAAGGGCATGATCACATTGATGCGGTGGGCCTTGCCGTTGCAGGCGGCGATAACGCGCTTCAGATCCTGATAATGGTCGTCGGGCGACATGTGGTTGGTATATCCGTGCATCTGGTAGGTGATGCTGTGGTTGCAGACATCCGTCAGCAGAAACAGGTCTTTCCCGCGGATAGACTCATGGAACTGGGCCTTTGCCTCGCCGGTGCCGAACCGGGGGGCGGAAACGTCCGCAAGGTAATTGTTTTCGATATAGCCGTGAAAGGCCGGATCCTGTTTCACTTTGTCGTTGTGGATCTTTTTGCGGAACTCTACCAGATAATCGTTGATCCTGTGCGCCATCCGCTCCGCGGATGGGAGTGCCACCAGTTTCAGGGGAGCCACAGGCATGGAATTTTCCAGTTCTTGCAGATTAGGCATATGGACCTCCATGATTCCGCCATGGGAATTTCAAATCTCATCACTTTTTATTTTATATCATTTCGGTAGTGACACGTCAAGAAATTTCTTCTATAATAAGATAGAGGAAGGGGGAACTGCCCTGATGCAGAAGACGCACATCATCAAAAAAGTGCTGCCCGGGAGCATCGCCGGGGAATTGGAGATCCAGGCCGGAGACAGGCTGTTATCCATCAACGGGACGGAGATAGAGGACATTTTTGACTATCAATTCCTGGTCCAGGACACCTACATCGAAGTGCTGGTGGAGAAGCCGGACGGCGAACAATGGCTGCTGGAAGTGGACAAGGAGGCCGACGAGGATCTGGGGATCGAATTTGAGAGCGGCCTGATGGACGAGTACCGGCACTGCCATAATAAATGTGTCTTTTGCTTCATCGACCAAATGCCTCCGGGGATGCGGGAGAGCCTGTATTTCAAGGATGACGACTCCAGGCTTTCTTTCCTTCAGGGGAATTATGTGACGCTGACCAACATGTCGGATCATGATGTGGAGAGGATCTGCCGCTACCACCTGTCTCCCATCAATATCTCCTTCCAGGCCATGAACCCGGAGCTGCGCTGCCGGATGCTGAACAATCGCTTCGCCGGGGAAGCGCTGAAAAAGGTGGATGTCTTGAACCGCGCGGGGATCCGTATGAACGGGCAGATCGTGCTCTGCAAAGGGCTGAACGACGGCGAAGAGCTGAAATACAGCATAGAAAGGCTTATGGAGTATCTCCCGAACCTGGAGAGCGTCTCCGTGGTGCCGGTGGGGCTGTCAAAATACCGGGAGGGGCTGTATCCGCTGGAGCCCTTTGACGGGGAGGAGGCGGCGCAGGTCATCGACCTGATCGAGACATATCAGAGACAGTGTTATCAGCGGTACGGCGTCCATTTTGTCCACGCCAGCGACGAGTGGTACCTTCTGGCGGGACGGGAGCTGCCGGAAGCGGAGAGGTATGACGGGTATCCCCAGCTGGAGAACGGCGTGGGGATGCTGAGGCTTTTGACGGATGAATTTCAGGATGCCATGAGGGACTATCGGGACAGGGGGCTCCTTCCGGACAGGGAAAGGCGGGGGGCGGTGTCTCTGGCCACAGGCCAGCTGGCATATCCTTATATCCGCGGGATGGCGGAAGAGATCCGCCGGGAATGCCCGGGGATGGACATTTCCGTATATGAGGTGAAAAATTATTTTTTCGGCGAAAATATCACGGTTTCCGGGCTGCTGACCGGACAGGATATCCAGGCCCAGCTGCAGGGGAAGAAGCTGGGAGACAGGCTCCTCCTTCCGGAGAACGTGCTCCGCAGCGGGGAGAGGGTATTCCTGGACGATATGACGCTGGAACAGCTGGAAAGGGCTTTACAAGTGCCGATTAATATTGTAAAATCAAGCGGATGTGAGTTTTTAAAAGCGATACTGGATGTGTGAGATCCAAAACAGCCCCGTACATACCGCGGGGCGGAGAAGGAAATGGAGGAGAGGATGGCGGAAAGGAAGAAGCCCGTCGTAGCGGTAGTGGGGAGGCCCAATGTGGGGAAATCCACTCTGTTCAATGCCCTGGCGGGAGAAAATATATCCATCGTAAAGGATACCCCCGGTATCACCAGAGACCGGATCTATGCGGATGCGAGCTGGCTGGGCCACAACTTTACCCTGATCGATACCGGCGGCATTGAGCCGGACAGCAAGGATGTGATCCTGTCACAGATGCGGGCCCAGGCGGAGATCGCCATGGAGACGGCGGACGTGATCATCTTCCTGGTGGATGTGCGCCAGGGACTGGTGGACGCGGACTCCAAGGTGGCGGATATGCTGCGCCGCTCCCGCAAGCCGGTTGTGCTTGTGGTGAACAAGGTGGACGATTTTAACAAGTATATGGCGGATGTATACGAATTTTACAACCTTGGCATCGGAGACCCCCATCCCGTCTCCGCGGTGAACCGGCTTGGGCTGGGAGACATGCTGGAGGTAGTGGCGGCGCATTTCCCGGAAAGCGGCGGGGAGGAAGAGGAGGACGAGAGGCCGAAGGTCGCTATCGTCGGCAAGCCCAATGTGGGGAAATCCTCCCTGATCAATAAGCTCCTGGGGGAGGACAGGCTCATCGTGTCCGATATCGCGGGCACCACCCGGGACGCGGTGGACACGGAAGTCACCTTCCAGGGGAAGGAATATGTCTTTATCGATACGGCGGGGCTGCGGCGGAAAAACAAGGTCAAGGAAGATCTGGAGCGATACATGATCATACGGACGGTCAGCGCCGTAGAGCGGGCGGATATCGCGGTGCTTGTGATCGACGCCACAGAGGGGGTCACCGAGCAGGACGCCAAGATCGCCGGGATCGCCCATGAGCGCGGCAAGGCGGTGATCATAGCGATCAACAAGTGGGACGCGGTGGAGAAGGATGACAAGACTATCTACAGGGTGACGGAAAAGGTGAGGAACACGCTGTCCTTCATGCCCTACGCGGAGATCCTGTTTGTGTCGGCGGCCACGGGCCAGAGACTGCAGAAACTGTTTGAGACCATCGACATGGTCAGCGAGAACCATGCCATGCGGGTGGCGACAGGGGTGCTCAACGAGATCCTGGCGGAGGCGGTGGCCATGCAGCAGCCTCCCTCTGACAAGGGAAAGCGGCTGCGGCTCTATTATATCACCCAGGTGTCCGTAAAACCCCCTACTTTCGTGATCTTTGTGAACGACAAGGATCTGATGCACTTTTCATACACGAGATACATTGAAAATCAGATCCGGGAGACCTTCGGATTCCGGGGGACCCCTCTCAGATTCTTCATCAGAGAACGAAATGAAAAGGAGCAGTAAGGCAGATGGAAAGAATAGTTTGTTTGCTGATCGGCTATGTGTTCGGCCTGTTCCAGACCGCGTACTTTTACGGAAAGGCCCATGGCATCGATATCCGGCAGCACGGAAGCGGAAATGCGGGGACCACGAACGCCCTTCGCGTGATGGGGACCAAGGCGGGGCTGATCGTACTGGCGGGGGACTGCCTGAAATGTATCGCGGCCGTATGTATCGTCCGGCTCCTCTACAGCGCAAGATATCCGGATATGATATACCTTCTGTGCCTCTACACGGGCGCGGGTGCGATCCTGGGGCATAATTTCCCGTTTTACATGGATTTTAAAGGGGGAAAGGGCATCGCCGCCACAGCGGGGCTGATCCTGTCCTTCCATCCCTACTTTATCATCATGGGCGTGGTGATCTTCTTTGGGATCTTCTTTACGACCCATCTTGTGTCGCTGGGGTCGCTGCTGGTGTATGCCGGGTTTGTGGTCCAGATGGTGGTCTGCGGACAGGCGGGGCTGTTTGAGGGGATGACCCAGGCGCATCTCAATGAGATGTATATCCTGTCGGTCCTTCTGGCGGTTATGGCCTATTGGCGGCACCGGGAGAACATAGCGAGGCTTCTGAAGGGGAACGAGCGGAAGACATATCTCTTCAAGAAGAATGTGGAAGCAAAGAATGTGGAAACAGGCACCGGGGAAAAGGAAACTTGAAATTCAGGCGCAGCAGAGGGCGGATCTGCGGAAAAGAGGGAACATGGCAAAGATAAGCATTATCGGAGGGGGAAGCTGGGGCGTGGCGCTGGCGTCGCTGCTTTACAGGAATGGACATAAAGTCACTGTCTGGTCCGCGCTGGAGGCGGAAGTGGAGATGCTGCGGAGGGACCGGGAGCATAAGATGATGCCCGGCGTGAAGCTGGCGGAGGATATCCTCTGCACCGATGACGACAGGACGGCTGTGGAAGGGCAGGACCTGCTCGTCATGTCTGTGGCCAGCTCCTACACCAGAGTGACGGCCCGGCGCCTGAGCGGCCTTGTGGCGCCGGGGCAGATCCTTCTCAATGTGGCAAAGGGGGTCGAGGAGGGAACGCTGATGACCCTCTCCCAGATCATACGGCAGGAGATCCCCCAGGCGGATGTGGCGGTCATGTCGGGGCCTTCCCACGCGGAGGAAGTGGGCAGGGGGATCCCCACCACCATCGTGGTGGGGGCCAGGTCCAGGGAGACGGCGGAGTATATCCAGGGCCTGTTTATGAATGAAGTGTTCCGGGTGTATGCGAGCCCGGATATCCTTGGAATGGAGCTTGGCGGCGCACTGAAAAACGTGGTGGCGCTGGCGGCCGGTATCGCGGACGGGCTGGGATATGGGGATAACACCAAGGCGGCCCTGATCACCAGGGGGATCACGGAGATCGCCCGGCTGGGAACGGCCATGGGCGGGAAACTTGAGACCTTCTACGGGCTTACGGGCATCGGCGACCTGATCGTGACCTGCGCCAGTATGCACTCCAGGAACCGCAGGGCGGGCATCCTGATCGGCCAGGGGAAAACCTATGAGGAAGCTATGGACGAGGTGAAGATGGTAGTGGAGGGGGTCTATTCCGCCAAAGCCGCTATGGAGCTTGCCGAAAAATACCAGGTCCAGCTTCCGATCATCGAACAGGTGAACCAGATCCTTTTTGCGGGGAAAAACGCGGAGCAGGCAGTGAGAGAACTGATGCTGCGCGACAAGAAGATCGAAGTTTCCGAGGCGCAGTGGGAACTCTAATAATTAGGGAATGTTGCCGCAAGGAAAAGCTTCAGCATCTCCCGGGCATATTTTTGTGTTTTGATATCGGCGTTATCCAACATGTTGAGAATTGCAGCCACCTCCTCGGTGTGCTGCAGTTTTTCGTTTGCCATAAATTCTTTTCCATATATCAGATAATCCAGCGACATATTCAAAGCATCCGAAAGGGCCATCAGGGTCTCTACCGACATCCCGCAGCTGCCTCGTTCGATATCCGCATAATATTTTGTGGCCCGATCGATCTTTTCAGCCATTTCATCCTGTGTAAAACCGAGCAAGGTACGTTTTAAACGTAGCCTGTCTCCAACTGCAAGACGATCGTA
>CANPYT010000110.1 GCA_947588705.1 uncultured Acetatifactor sp.
CTCTGTTTTGACGAGGAAAAATCTCGCATTTATTCAATGGGACTCAACTGCTAGGCTGAGTAGTTACATTTTCCGGCCGCTGTCCCGGCATAATTTCTTTTACATTTTTCTCCAACAGCCGCCTTGCGATCATGATCTGGCGGCCGCAGCCGCTGCACTTAAGCCGAAAATCCGCGCCTGTCCGCAGCACTTCCCACTCTCTGCTGCCGCAGGGATGCTGCTTTTTCAATTTCAGGATATCCCCCACGCTAATGTCCATGTTAGTCTCCATTTCTGCACTGTTTTCCGCCCATAACGGGTTCCCCGCCTGTTTACAGCTGGCCCAATACAAACTGCAGCACAATGCCCATAAATTCCCGCAAAAGATTGTTTGGAACCATCCCTGTACTGGCACTAGCCGCCAACCCTTCCACATGCCGGTACCCCTGCTTCCGGGCCAGACGCAGCGCCCGAAACATATGGAAATTGTTGGTGACGATCACCACCCTGTCCTTCTCCCGATCCAGGAGCCTTCCGCTGAACATCAGGTTCTCCAGGGTCGTGGAAGATGTCGCTTCCATGAAAATGCGCTCGTCGCTGATACCGGCAGCCACCAAATACTGCCGCATCCCTTCCGCCTCGCTGATGGGTTCGTCATTTCCCTGACCGCCGGAAGCGATCACAACGGTATCCGGATTTTCCCTCAGGTATTGTATTGCCCTGTCCAGCCTCCTGCGAAGCACATCGCTTGGGCCCTCCGGCTTCCACTGAGCCCCCAGGACAATAAGATAGTCCGCCCCCGGCTCCGGCACCGCATTATACTCCGAAAAGATCAGCCCTTCCACCACAAGCAACAGGCCAAAGCCTGCCGCGAATAAAAGCCACCCCGCCGCCCGCAGCCATCGGGGGAGCCTGCCCACCCGCTCCCGGTTGGACAGGAACGCCCCAAAGAGCAGCGACACCAGCCCTATCACACCCCATACCAGGAAAAAGAAGGTGCCAAATCCTATCACGGCAATACATACGCAATACAAAATACAGCACACCCCAAGGATCCAGAAAAATATCGCCCCCAGAGGAATCCCGCGCTTTGCCCTGCCCCGCCTGTCAAGGTAGATCACTTTTTTGGATTTTTCAAATGGAATCAAATCGTCCTTTTCCCGCCACATTTCACCTGTCTCTCACAAATCTCCAATTATCAAAGGAATGGAATATGATAAGTATACCACATTTTTCAGACATCTCTCAATAGTATGGAACTTTGTATTTCTTAAGATTTTCTGATTATAAGGCAATCTTTAAAAAAAAGTGGTAAAATGACAGTATCAACCATCCAGGGGAGGTGTACCATGAGAGATTATCAGGAAGAGATCCTCGAACTAAAAGAAATTGTACAGGCCCATAACAACATCGTGTTTTTTGGCGGCGCCGGGGTGTCAACAGAAAGCGGCATTCCAGACTTCCGAAGTGTGGATGGGCTCTATCACCAGCAGTATGACTACCCGCCGGAGACAATTCTGAGCCACACATTCTATCGCAGCAATCCAACGGAATTTTACCGGTTTTACCGAAACAAAATGCTCTTTCCCAGCGCCCGCCCCAATGCCGCCCACAAAAAGCTGGCCCAGCTCGAAGCGCAGGGAAAGCTTCGGGCCGTCATCACGCAAAACATCGACGGCCTGCACCAGGCAGCAGGCAGCAAAGTAGTGCTGGAGCTCCACGGCTCGGTGCTGCGCAATTACTGCGTCAGCTGCGGGCAGTTTTACGATCTGCAGTACATCCTGGAGTCAGAAGGGATCCCCCTCTGCGAAAAGTGCGGCAATCCCATTAAGCCGGACGTGGTTTTATATGAGGAAGGGCTGGATCAGAAGACCATAAATGACGCCGTACACTATATCCAACATGCCCAGGTGCTTATCATCGGCGGAACTTCCCTGGCGGTATACCCTGCCGCCGGTTTGATCGACTATTTCAGCGGAGAAAAGCTTGTCGTCATCAACAAGGCCCCCACCCCCAGGGACGCACACGCAGATCTTTTGATCAAAGCTCCCATTGGCGAAGTGTTTTCCCAGATCTGAAAATGCCTCTATTATTTATAGATACATATTTATACATAGATTGGCCCCGGGAATCGTTTTCCAATTCCCGGGGCCTTAGTCCGTCAAAGAATTTGTTTTTCGTTCACAGCTCTACCGGCTCAAAACGGATCCGCACCTTGGGCAGGGTATGGATGGTCGTATAACTGTTCATCGATCCGTCTTCCTCACTCAGGTCGTTTTCTCCGCTGGCAGGAGGCGCAAACAGCTTTAATGTCATATCACAGGGGCCGGCCAACGGCTTCTCATAAAATGCGCTCATCAGGTCTATGACCTTCGCCCCGGGCGACTTGTAAAACCATTTGCCGTTCAGCTCCAACATTAGATTTGAGTCATCTTCAAACATTACCTCGCAAAAATGAGGATTGCCGTCAAAGTGCAGGGGAACAGCCAGGCCCTCCGCATCCTCCGCGCCGCCCCAGCGAAGCCTTACAGGGAGGGTGACTTCCTCCCCCTGGGTCATGGACGGGCTGAAATATTCATCGTGAATGATCTCTTTATAAGTATCCAGAAGGGGCTGGGCGATCCCCACTTCCGCGTTATTGGGATCCTGGATCTCGAGCCCAAGACGCCCCCGGTCCCGGAACTGATACATGGAAAAGCTGGTAAACCAGGTAGCATTTTCCTTTTTCAGCATGCCGCAGAACTCCTTCACCATCGCCGCCTGATCGTAAGGCCCCGTCACATCGCCGTCCGCGTTCAGCTCGCTCATCATCATGGGCTTTGCCTGACCTCCGCACAGCTCCCGAAAACGATCATAGGTCCGCCGGGTGTATTCATAAATTTCCCGGATGTTGCCACGGGAATGGGAATTGCCGCCGCGCTCCGCCACATCGTAAGGCCAGCCCCAGTGAAGGGCAAAATACTTGTCAATGGACCACATATCCGTATCCCGGACTGCCTGGGCAAAATCCTGCTCTTTCTCAATTTCCGTCTTTCCCTCGTCCACGCCCCCGGTACAGAGGATCGTCCGCACATTGGGCGCATATTCCTTGAGGATCCTGCAGAAACGGCAGTAGAACTCCCCGATCTCCTTATAGGTGCTCCGCTTTGTAAAGCTAAACCAGTCACCGGTGCACTCGTGATTGATCCGCAGCATCATGCGTCCGAAGGGCCTCAGATCCTTCGCAATAGCGATCAGATACTCGTCCGATACATGAGGATCGATGGTCAGCGTAAGCGTCACATCCTGTCCATGCCGGCGGACATCCCGCATATAGGTAAAAGGTTCCTCCTCTGTAGTGCCGTTCAGGCCGCCCTTATAGGTAAAATAATCGTCATAAGGATAATCCCAGGCAAAAGCCACATTGGGATTTGCGTGAACCACACTGGCCCGTCCCGGCCATCCTTCGTCCAGAGGGTAATAACAGTACATCAGGCTGATGCTGCGATGGGGCCGTCCAAGCTTATTTAAAATATAATCCTGGTTCACATACTCTCCGCGCTCAGAACCATCCCCCAGATCTACGGCGCATTTCGCTTTTCCCATATGAAGGGAATACACCTTTTTTTCTTCCATACCCGTCTCCTTCCGTGGTCTCTTTTTCACCGCCGCTTCCCCGCAGCCGGAACCACTATGGTCAGTGTATCACGTTTGCGGACACATCGCAACTGCAAAGGACTCCCTTTCCGCACAGCAATTCAAAACCGGAAAGGATCCCTTGCCTGAAAGCATGCACAAAAAACAGAAGAAACTTTCCGCTTCTTCTGTTTTTTTGACAAGAGGTGCGAGCCGGATTTGAACCGGCGGATAACGGTGTTGCAGACCGGGGCCTTACCACTTGGCTATCGCACCATATTCAGTTAAATGACTCCAACGGGAATCGAACCCGTGTTACCGCCGTGAAAGGGCGATGTCTTAACCGCTTGACCATGGAGCCGCGTTTTCCTGCCGTTCCCGGCCGTTTGCCCTAGCATCGCTATGTGCCCTTTTCCTGACTGGCAACCTAGCAAATAGTATGATACCACAACCTCTGCCATTTGGCAAGATGATTTTTTGGTAAAAAAATATTTTTAGTACCAATCCAACCAGCCGCCAGACGCGATGGGAAATTCGTGCAAGCACGATTTCCCATCAAATCAGGCGGTTGGCTGAACTGGTACCCCTTAGTTTGCTGTTCATCTGTTCAACTTGTCTTTTCATGGCATAATATCCAGAGAACCAAATTACCGCGTATACTGCAAAAAATATTCCGAAAAACCTGAACGCTCCAAGCAGCGTATGGGACATCCATTGTAAACAGTAGGCAATAGGAAAAGATGCTGTGGAGCATATAGCAAGGTGGCTGAGCGTCATTTTCAGCAGACTCCAATTCTCTATTTCCCATATTGCCGAGGCTCCACCCCAAATTGCGCCGTAAGCCATTCCCAAAACAGTTTGCAAAATTACTGCCTGTATCTCGCTGCTGCATACTGCCATCAGCTCATGCGGCACCGGATAATACTCTCCATTTCCGTAAATTAACGAAAAGGTAATTGTGATAACTGTACAAATTGTAAGTCCGATGGGCGCCCCCATAAGAGAACGTACCAATATTTTCTTTTTCATGTGCTCACCTCATATTCCCAAAACTTGTTTGATTTTATGGACATATCTTCTTGAAACATAAGTAACAATACCGTTCGACAATGTAACACATATAGTGCCTGTAAAGCTCAGGTCAAAATTCTGCACCTTTTGAATATTTACAATCTCTGAATTTGAAATGCGGACAAAGCGGTTTTTATCAAGCCTGTCCTCTAATTCATATAATCGCAGCCGTAAAGTATATTCGCCTTTTTCCGTTTCGGCATATATTTTCCCGGCTGACGCATAGAAACGGTAAATATCGTTTTGTTCCAGTATCTCCAAAGTATTTTCCCGAAATCCGGAGAGAATTTGAGGAGCATCGTCGGATAGCTTTTTTACAATATCGGAAACTTCATCGGTAATGCGGTCTGTCAGAACGATGATTTTGGGTTCTGTGCAGGCAGCGTCGATTTTTATTTCAACTTGCAATTCTCCCATCCCCTTTCTCAGTCCATGTTTACGGACACAGTATAGGATATTTTGAACTCAGTTTCTACTATTTTTTAATAGGCGGTCGTTTTTCATGTACATGTGGTAAAAATAGCTGACTCCGTTCTTTCGGTTTTTCATTTTACATCCTTTATATCGACGGTGGCAGTCTGTTCTTCGGCGCTGTAATTGCCTGCGGTTTCCCGCCCCTTTTCCCGGTCTCCGCTTGAAGCTGGCCGACTGTTTTTGCCATCATTTTTTGCCATCATATGACTTACTTTTTAGTTTTTGAGATAAAAAAACGCTGGCCTTTTCACCGGAAAGCCGGTGTGTCAACGGTTTGATTTTCGATATTCTATTGTTTTATTTATCATGGAATTGTTTATAATATTTTTCAAAACGCCGCTTGTTAAAAATGATAATATTGTAATGCTCCCCGTTTATCATGCGGAATGTTGCGACAGGTACAAGGATCCATTTCCATGTAATCTCCAATATTTCTTTTAGAGGTAAAACAAGATTTTTATATTTTTCATTCACAGTAAGTTTTTGCGTCCTATACGTGACAGAATGCTCATCTAAAAATAA
>CANPYT010000111.1 GCA_947588705.1 uncultured Acetatifactor sp.
TCTTTTCCTCCTGCTCTTTCTCCTCTTCCTCCAGCGTCTTTGCGTACACAAATTCTTCCGACACCGTCACATACTGTGCCGCCACATACCCGGCCTTGCTGTCCGTATACTGTACCTTCAGCCACTCTCCCTGATCTTCCAAGATCTTTACCTTTTCTCCCCTGTCGAGATACCCCTCCCGGGGGGAACCGATATCCGGCTGCCTGCGCACGTTAAGCCGATCCGCCTGTACCGTGGCATACCGCGTCACATAATCGTCGATCACCGCAGCCGCGGCATCTCCGTAGTAAAAAAATTCCGCCTTAATATACCCTTCCACATCGCCGGAGACCACCTGAAACCAATCCTGTTCCTCCCCGGAGACAGAGAGGATCTGCGCCACTGCGCCGTCGTAGATCTTCCCTACGATCTCCCCGTCCGTGCTGGGGGCTGAGCGCACATTTACGTAATTGCTGACATTGGCGATCGCCAGATCCGCATATTCGTTTTCCGGGTCACCCGGGGGTTCCGGGGTTGCCTGTTTCGCCGGATCTTCCTGATTTCCTGTGTTTGCCTGTCCTGCCGGATCTTCCTGATTTCCTGTGTTCGTCTGTTCTGCCGGATTTCCTTGATTTCCTGTGTTTGCCTGTCCTGCCGGGTCTCCCTGATTTCCTGTGTTCGTCTGTCCTGCCGGGTCTCCTTGATTTCCTGTGTTTGCCGGATCTTCCGAATTTTCTGAGTCCTCCGTGCCTCCCTGGCCGGTCTGCTTTTCCGCTTCCGCCGGGGCAAATGCCGCCTCCTCTTCCGCCCTTCCCAGGCTGTCCAGAAAGACTTGGATCCCCGCCGCGTAACAGGGTTCCCGATTTTCTTCACCCGCCGCAGACATTCCCTGGGTGGCAGCCGCCGACCAGGGCAGACCGACGGCCAGCATAAACGTACAGGCCGCCATTATCCATCTGTATCTCATCCTGATTCCTCTAACGCGCCTCGTGGGCACACATACCAAGAGGGTGTTTGCACACCCCTCTTATCCATAATTGAAAGTTCCCTGTGAAATTTTTCGCTTTTTCAAGATCCTACCAAAAAATATGGCCGCGGCGGCCCCGGTAGAATCGCCGCGAACGCGGCGGCATGGCGGCAGCGCCGCCATGGATCTGCGATAGCAGAATTATACCACAAAACTACAGGAATGAAAAGGAGAAACGTCCGGATCCCAGAAACCGGATCCCAGAAACTAATGGTAACTAATGGTAACAGTTCGGCCCGCGCCATTCGCAAAACCGCTCTCACGCGCTTTTCGCCGCTCCGCGACTTCCTTTGCCCAAAAAAGCGCTGGCCGTTCTCATAATTCCCTTTTCCTGTAAAAAACAACGGACAGATACCAAGACAGCGCACAGATACCGATCCCAAAGAGCACTGATCCGGCCAGGAGCAGGCCCGGCGTAAATCCGCTCTCCAATACCCCTATAGGCAAACGGGTTGCGATAGCGATACCGGCAAAAAATATCCCGATCATAACAAAATAAACGATCCTTCCTTTTTCGACACCAAGCAGGAAAACGAACGGCATGCATAAGGAAAGACAGGTTGTGGTGATGACACACATCAGCAGCAAAGTTATCACATATTCACTGATGGCCAGCCCCCCGTCCACTACATTCATTTTGACCGCCTGCAGGATGCCTGTCACTGTTATGACCGCCAGCAGGGAAAACAGGCCAATAAGATATTTTGAGGACACAAACTGCATTTTTGTGTAAGGTAATGTGCTGCTGTATTGTATCCATCCGCTGCGTTCGTCGTAGCTAAGGAGGTTGACAGGGATCATTCCGCATAAAAGGCACGGATAAAACACATAAAACTTGTTCTCATTCATGCAGGATACCATAAGGAAAATTATCGTGATCAACAGATATACCCGGCAATAACTTTTCATCATATACCAGTCTTTTAAAAGCAAACCTTTCATTTATACCGCCTCCTTAGCCAAAAATACAAACAGTTCCTCAATGCTGACAGGAGCGGCCGTCCCGTAACCCGACACAGCATCCCGAAGTACCAGCACTTCCGCCCCATATGGATTTTCTTTCTTATACAAGACCGCGTCTGCAGGCAGGCCCTGCAGCTGTTCCAGGGTACAGTGCAGCAGCCCATACTTTGCAAGCAGCCTGTCTTTTTCCTCGCAAAGCAACAGTTTCCCTTTGTGCAGGAAAGTGATATAATCGCACAATTTTTCCAGATCGCTGACGATGTGGGATGAGATCAATATGGAATGATCTTCCTCCCTCGTAAAATCGCTTAGCATCGTCACGACTTCATCCCTGACCACCGGATCTAGGCCCGATGTCGGTTCGTCCAAAAGCAAAAGCTTTGCCTTGTGAGACAGCGCAACGGCAATACCGAGCTTCATTTTCATGCCACGGGAAAAATCCTTGAACGGCTTGCCATCCGGTATAGACAATTTGCGAAGCAGGGCTGAATACTCTTCTTCCCGCCAGTTCTTGAAGGTGTGCTTCATCACATTTCCGATCTGCTTTCCATTCAAACATTCGGGGATCCCCACTTCATCCATGACAACACCGATATCCTCTTTGAGAAGTTCTATGTTGTCATCGCTGTTCCTTCCAAGAATCGTTATCGTTCCGCCGTCCTTGTGGAGCATATTCAGGACAAGCTTGATCGTAGTGCTTTTTCCGGCGCCGTTTTCACCGACAAGCCCCATGATACAGCCGCTTGGGAGGGTCAGGTCTAAGTGATCCAGCAGAAAACCCGGGTAACATTTTGTTAAGTCTTTGATCTCCAATGCGTTCATTTCTGTTCCTCCATACCGAAATTTACCATTTCCAGAATTTCTTCCTTACTCAAATTGCATGTGGCCGCCAATCTTACGATCTCCTCGATGTAAGCTTCTATTTTTTTGAGATTTTCCTCCCGGATCAGTTCCAGGTTTTTAGGAGCCACAAAACATCCCTTCCCGGGAATCGTGTAGATAAAACCTTCTTTTTCAAGCTCCTCGTAAGCCCGTTTTGTCGTAATAAAACTGATCCTCAGGTCCTTTGCGAGCCCACGGATAGACGGAAGCATTTCATCCTCCTTTAAGGAACCGCTGATGATCTGATCCTTGATCTGCGAATATATCTGGTCGTAAATGGGCGTTCCGCTTTTGTTGTCGATTAGTATGTACATACATCTGCCTCCGTAAATACCGTATATCTTGATTATATACAGTTTGAGGATGATTGTCAATAGCGCATTTACATAAATCAAAAATATGGATACGGCAACCGAGGGAGCGCCACTTGATGAGCAAAAGCAGGCGCACAACGCCGAAAAACGCGTAAGCGCGGCTTTGCGAATGGCGCGGGCTGAGCTGTTACAAATATGGACAACCGATTGACTCCCTCAAAATTAATATTAATCTGGCTATTGCTTTCAAAGCTTACGGTGTTTAAAATATCCATAGAGAGTTAAGCGAGAGGACTTTTGCAGTAATCGGTTAAAATACAGTAACTGCGCGGCTTGCACTGGCATCAGGAATGGCTGCATGGATAATTCAAGATGGAAATTTTCGGATGCAATTTTGCATACAAAGTGAGGGAAAAATGCTGAAAGATTATACAATAGACGAGTTGATAGAAGCCTTGATGACAAAATGTGGGTTTGGAGCTGTTATTTCCCCAATTGAACCAGTATCTGGTGGTTTTATGCATAGAATGTACAGAGTAAGGACAAAATCTGGAATATATGCGGTAAAACATCTTAATCCTGAAATAATGGGAAGAGAAGGTGTGCATGACAATTATGACAGGGCAGAGAAAATAGAATGTCTTTTGGAAAAAGAGAATTTTCCTATCGTGCCCGCCCTAACAGTTCTTGGTAAAAAAATGCAAACTGTAGATGGACACTATTTTTATATATTCAATTGGCAAGACGGGCATATTACTGATTGGAACAATATTTCAAATGACGAGTGTAAGACAGCCGGTAATATTCTTGGAAGGATTCATGCTATTGATCCGAAGAATGTTGCCCATCGGGAGCCTGAATTAAGCAAGATCAATTGGCACGAGCATACCATTAAAGCGAACGAAGAAAAAAGCGAGATCGCCGCTCTTCTGGCTGACAATGAAAAGCTCCTGATCTATGCCGAGAAGGAGTTGAATCAGGCAAGAGCTTCTTTGCCGGATATCGTTTGCGTCTCCAACGAGGATATGGATCCCAAAAATATTATGTGGGATAATGGCAATCCATGGGTGATAGACTTGGAATGCCTTGACTATGGCAATCCAATATCACATGCGCTACAGCTGGCACTTCAATGGTCAGGAATTACCACCTGTAATATGGACATTGAAAAGATGGTCGCCTTTTTTAACGGGTATTTGGAAGCGTATGACAATTGTTTCCGGGGATACAGCGGTGTATTCGGGTTGGCATATACGTGGGTTGAATGGTTAGATTATAATATTCAAAGAGCGCTCGGAGCCTGTATGGATGAAGCAGAGAGACAGATGGGACTCTCTGAGGTAAGAAACACGGTCGAGAGGATAAAGTATATCCGGAATATGGAAAAAGAAATAAAAGAAGCCTTGCATTCCCGTTTGCCCCAGATCAAAGCTGACAGATATGATAATCACGATGAGAGAATATGTTACTACGAACTTTTACTGGAAGGCAATATTACTGAAGTGCCACAATATGAACTTCCGGAAGGCTACCGTTTCGTTTCCTATACGGACAATGACAGAGATGCATGGATTGATATTGAAATATCCGCCAAAGAGTTTGTAAACTATAAGCAGGGATTAGAAGCATGGAACCGTTATTATGCAGCAAAGCTGGATGAACTTCCAGGCAGAATGTTTTTTATTGAAACGGATGAAGGGGAGAAAATAGCTACCGCTACCGCATTCTATGATATTCACGGGCGTGATACATCTGATGACGGTTGGCTTCATTGGGTGGCTGTCAAGCGGGAACATCAGGGGAAAGGGCTGTCAAAACCGTTGATAACGTATGTCCTTCGGGCAATGAATAAATTAGGGTATGTGAGGGCTAAAATTCCTACACAGACGAATACATGGTTAGCCTGTAAGGTATACTTGGATTTAGGCGTTGTACCAGTTGAGAAGAATTTGGAACATAGTTATGAAGGTTGGAAAATGATAAAAGCTCTGACTAACCATGGTACACTTGAGACACTTTAATCGATATGGATATGCAAAGAGGGGCGATTATCTCGCCCCTTTATTTACAAAGATACAGATAGCTTCACGCTAAGCTGCTGCCGGCGGCGTTTTGCGATTCTGATACGTTGAACAATTTTAGCGAAAACAGTCGATTAAAAATCATTGACTGTAATTCAATGAACGAGATATAATAAGAATGTGCAATGGAGGTGATGGCGTGGCAAAGAGAATGACAAACCGGCAGCTTGCCGCACTGGAAACCAGGCGCAAACTGCTGAAGACAGCGAAAACGCTGATCTGTGAAAAAGGTCTGGTCAACACATCTATCGTAGAGATCACACAAGCCTGCGGCGTATCAAACGGCACGTTCTATACCTATTTCAAGCGTAAGGAAGATGTGGTTCTTGCGTTAAGCCAGGAGATGTATCAGGGAATTTATGAGGAAGCGCAGGCCCATGACGGCCCCTTTATGGAACGGCTG
>CANPYT010000112.1 GCA_947588705.1 uncultured Acetatifactor sp.
GGCTCCGCTGACAAATTACATCAACGGAAGCCCTTGATTTTACGCTATTTCTTAAAATTTAAAATCGTTTCTTAGAATATGCACTGAACATGCACTGAATTTGCAACCGCTTCTTAGAAACGGTTTGCCTTTGCCGCTTCCTCAATGGAAACCGCCACAGCCACGGTAGCTCCGACCATAGGGTTGTTGCCCATTCCGATCAGGCCCATCATTTCTACATGGGCAGGCACGGAAGAAGAACCCGCAAACTGCGCGTCGGAATGCATACGGCCCAACGTATCGGTAAAGCCATAGGAAGCAGGGCCCGCAGCCATGTTATCCGGGTGCAGGGTACGTCCGGTGCCGCCGCCTGATGCAACAGAGAAATACTTCTTGCCCGCCTCGGTCCTCTCCTTTTTGTATGTACCGGCAACGGGATGCTGGAATCTGGTGGGGTTGGTGGAGTTTCCGGTGATGGACACGTCCACATTCTCTTTCCACATGATGGCAACGCCCTCCGGAACGGAGTTTGCGCCATAGCAGTTTACCTTGGAGCGGAGCCCGGTGGAGTAAGCGATGCGCTCCACTTCCTTCACGGTGTTGGTATAGGGATCATATTCCGTCTCCACAAAGGTGAAGCCGTTGATACGGGAAATGATCTTTGCCGCGTCTTTTCCAAGGCCGTTCAGGATCACACGCAGAGGTTTCTGACGGACCTTGTTGGCCTTCTCGGCGATACCGATAGCGCCCTCTGCAGCCGCAAAGGACTCATGGCCTGCCAGGAAGCAGAAGCAGTCGGTATCCTCCTCCAGGAGCATCTTGCCAAGATTTCCGTGGCCAAGGCCCACTTTACGGGTATCCGCCACAGAACCGGGGATACAGAATGCCTGAAGGCCCTCGCCGATAGCGGCGGCCGCCTCGGACGCTTTCCTTGCGCCCTTCTTGATGGCGATGGCGGCGCCGACGGTATATGCCCAACACGCGTTTTCAAAACAGATGGGCTGGATCTTCTTCACCTGGTCATAAACATCCAGTCCGGCATCCTTCGTGATCTTCTCCGCTTCTTCGATAGAGGAGATACCATAGCTGTTCAACACTTCGTTGATTTTATCAATACGTCTTTCATATGATTCAAATAAAGCCATTTTTCCTGTCCTCCTTTATCCTTATTCTTTTCTGGGATCGATGATCTTCACCGCATCGTCCACACGGCCATACTGGCCCTTTGCCTTCTCCCATGCAGTGTTGGGATCGTCGCCCTTCTTGATGAAGTCGGTCATCTTGCCAAGGCTTACAAACTGATAGCCGATGATCTGATCATCCTTGTCCAGGGCGATACCTGTCACATAACCCTCTGCCATCTCCAGATAGCGGGGCCCCTTGGCAAGTGTGCCATACATGGTTCCCACCTGGCTTCTCAGGCCCTTTCCAAGATCCTCCAGACCGGCGCCCACAGGCAGGCCCTCCTCAGAAAATGCGCTTTGGGAACGTCCATACACGATCTGCAGGAAAAGCTCTCTCATCGCGGTGTTGATCGCATCGCACACCAGGTCGGTGTTCAGCGCTTCCATTACAGTAAGGCCGGGGAGAATTTCAGCAGCCATCGCCGCGGAGTGGGTCATGCCGGAGCAGCCGATGGTCTCCACCAGGGCTTCCTGAATGATGCCCTCCTTTACGTTCAGGGACAGCTTACATGCGCCCTGCTGTGGAGCACACCAGCCAACACCATGTGTAAAGCCGGAAATATCTTCCACTCTCTTGGCCTGTACCCATTTTGCTTCTTCGGGAATGGGTGCGCAGCCATGATGTACGCCCTGAGCTACCGGGCACATTTCTTCAACTTCCTTTGAATAAATCATGTGAAATCTCCTTTCAATATGTGTATACGCTATTATTTCATCACTGGGATTGACAAAATAATATCATTCACGTACATTTTCTCATATTCAGGCAAAAAAATCCAGTACATTTTATATTTTCTTTGTAACAGTTCGGCCAGCCGCCTAACGTTCCCGCTTTCGCTCCACGTGCTCCCTGTCCTTATAGATATGCTCTGCCGGGATCACGCCCCTGACTGAAGAAACAGGATACACATTACTGTTCCTTCCGATCACGGTCCCTGGATTCAGCACACTGTTGCAGCCGATCTCCACGTAATCCCCCAGCATGGCTCCCATCTTTTTTAAGCCTGTGCTGATGTCCACGCCATCCCCCCGCACCACAACCAAAGTCTTGTCGCTTTTTACGTTCGAAGCGATGGAACCTGCCCCCATGTGGGATCGGTAGCCCAGCACACTGTCTCCCACATAATTGTAATGGGGAACCTGGACTTTATTAAACAGCACCACGTTTTTCAGCTCCGTGGAATTTCCGACCACGGCCCCCTTTCCCACAATGGCATTCCCCCGCACAAAAGCACAATGCCGGATCTCAGCCTCCTCGTCCACGATCAACGGCCCGTTGAGACATGCCGTGGGCGCTATCTTTGCGCTCTTCGCCACCCAGATATGCTCCCCTCTCTCTTCAAAAATCTCCCCGGGCAGCTTCTTCCCCAGGGCAAGGATAAAATCATGGATCTTCGGCAGCACCTCCCAAGGGTATTCCACCCCCTCAAAAAGCTCCGCCCCAATGGTCTCACTCAGGTCGTATAGATCCTTTACGGTTATTTCCGCCATTTTTCCTCTTCCTTTCTTTCTGCTTAAAACTACAGCGCTGTTTTTCACGCAAGGCCCCTGCCGTTCTGCTTTGCGGCGCTGCGGGCCTGCCCTCACATTTGCGGGCCACTACAGGTCTGCTCTCTCACTTGAGGGTGCGCCGCAGGTCTGCTCTCTCACTTGAGGGTGCACCGCGGGCCTGCTCTCCCGCTTGCAGGTGCGCCGCAGGTCTGCTCTCTCACTTGCAGGTGCGCCGCGAGCCCCGCCGCTCGCTGGCACATCCTCCGGCGTCAGGCGGCTGGCCGAGCGGCCAGCCGGTCATCTGTAATTTGCAGATATCTCCCGAAACCTTGCATACAGCGCTCCCTGATTGTTCAGGCTCTTTACATATTCCGTGCGCCTTCCCACAAACCCGGTGAGCTTATCCATGTATTCCCTGGAAGTGATATTCCCTTCCGCCACAAGGGTAAGCCCCTTCTCCCAGCTGGCTGTCAGAGTGGGATCCAGCAGGGCCCGGATGGAACTGCCTACCACGTCATAGATCATTTCTCCCATCAGGGTCGGGGTCAGGATCTGTGTTTTCTTGTTCAGCTCCAGATACTCGATATTTATCAGCTTCTTCAGGATCTCCGCCCGGGTGGCGCTGGTGCCGATGCCGCTTCCCTTGATCTGGGAGCGCAGTTCCTCATCCTCAATGAACTGGCCCGCATTTTCCATGGTCAGGATGATGCTGCCCGAGGTATAGCGCTTTGGCGGCGAAGTCTCGCCCTCCTTGACCTCGTAGCCGGACACATCCAGATGATCGCCCTTTTTCAGCGCCAGCAGGATCTTTTTCAGCTCCTCGTCGCACTTTACCTCTATCTCTTCCCCTTCTCCATCCTTCTTCCGGTCTTCGGGATCCTTTTCGGAAGTGCCCGCGCTGTCTTTTCCGTTCCCGGCTTCCTTTTTGCCGCCCTCCTTTTTAAAGGAATACCGTGTGACCTTTAAGTATCCCTCCTCTTCCAGCACCTTAAACCGTGCAAAGAAGAGCTCTCCCTTCACTTTCACGGCAAGGGAAAATTTCCGGTAAACTGCCGCCGGGTAAAAGATGCTCAGAAAACGGCGCACAATGACTTCATATACCTTTGCGGAAATCGCCGAAAGGCCGCCGAGGCTGTTCAGGCCCTGGCCCGTAGGGATGATGGCATAGTGGTCCGTGATCTGCTTATCGTTCACATACCGGGTCTTCGCGATCCCCTTGTAGCTTCCGCTTTCCAGCACTTCCCCCGCAAATCCGCCCACAGGCCCATACCCTCTCAGGCCGCCGATGTTTTTGTGGATCTCCTTCGCCACGGCAGAGGACAGCACCCGGGCGTCCGTCCTGGGATATGTCACCAGCTTCCTCTCGTACAGCTCCTGCACGATCCGCAGCGTCTCGTCCGGGCTGATCTTGAATAATTTGGAACATTCATTCTGAAGCTCCGCCAGATTGTAGAGCAGGGGGGGATTTTTGTTCTCCTTTTTCCTCTCGATGCTCTCCACGGTGCAGCCTCCCGCAGGCTCCTGCGTCAGATACGCGATCAGCTGTCTTGCTCCCTCTTCTTCCTTAAAACCGTTTTCCTTATACAGCCCTGGGGAAGCGTACCATTTCGAGCCTTCCACCGCTTTCCATTCCGCCTGCAGCGGCCTGCCGGAGAGCAGGAAATTGCCAAGCACCCGGTAAAAGGGCGTTTTGACAAAAGAACGGATCTCCCGCTCCCGGTTTACCACGATCCCCAGCACACAGGTCATCACTCTTCCCACCGCGACCACGGCCTTGTCACGCTTTAAGTAGTCTTTTATGGCCCTGCTGTATTTCAGTGTCAGCACCCGGGAGAAATTGATCCCCATCAGGTAATCCTCCTTGGCCCGCAGATACGCCGCCGCGCCGAGGTTGTCATACTCCGACAGGTCTTTGGCCTCCCGGATGCCCCTTAAAATTTCTTCCTCGGTCTGGGAATCGATCCAGACCCGTTTCCGCTCCTTGCCGGTGACTCCCGACATCTGTTCCACCAGCCGGTATATGTATTCCCCCTCCCGCCCGGAGTCGGTGCAGACATAGATCGTCGTCACATCCGGCCGCTTCATCAGGGAACTGACAATCGTATACTGCTTTCTGGAGCTCTCGATCACTTCATATTTGAACTCCTCCGGCAGGAAAGGGATGGTGTCAAGGCTCCAGCGACGGTATTTTTCATCGTATACCTCCGGATAACTCATGGTCACAAGATGCCCCACGCACCAGGTCACAATGGCCTCCTGAGATTCCAGGTACCCGTCCCGGGAGGCCGTATTTATCTTCAGCGCACTGGCAAACTCCCTTGCCACGCTGGGTTTTTCCGCAATAAAAAGGCTTTTTCCCACAGGCGTTTCTTTCCTTTTTTCCTAAAATGGAATTTAATTACTTCGAGCAGCCCGCCTAGGACGGGCTGCCCGCAAACATCTTTTCCAGTTCCTCCGGCGGCAGGGGCCTGCTGAACAGATAACCCTGGATCACATCACAGCCGATGGCCCGCAGATATTTGTACTGCTTTTCCTCTTCCACGCCCTCCGCAATAGACTCAAAGCCCAGGGCCTTCACCATGTTCAAAATAGACTCGGTGATCACCCTGGTGGAGGGATCTGTCATGACCGTGTCGATAAAGGACTTGTCGATCTTCAGCGTGTCGATGGGAAGCTTTTTCAGGTAGGACAGGGAGGAAAATCCCGTTCCAAAATCATCCAGTGATATCCGGATCCCATAATTCCTCAAGAGCTTCAGCTTCTCGGACACCGCTTCGAAATCGTCGATCAGGACGCTCTCCGTGATCTCCAGCTCGATCTCCGACGGCCGGACCTGATACTGGTTCAGCACCCCCATCAGGAAATCCACAAAATCTTCTTTCTTGTATTGAAGCGCCGATATGTTGATGGACATGATAAAAGGAAAACCGAACTGGACGCGCCAGGCCGAATACTGCTTTACGCTTTCCTCCACTATC
>CANPYT010000113.1 GCA_947588705.1 uncultured Acetatifactor sp.
TTCGGATAGACAATAGTTCCATTCCAATCTTCAGATTAAGAAAATCTAATGTCTGCTGATTAAGCTGAATTATATTATCTAAATTATCCTTTATTCACCTCCATCAAATTCCTTGGATGTTTATGAACTAAAATGTCTTTTTGCTTTGTATTTGATACATGAGTATAAATCTCTGTCGTACTGATGGAACTATGGCCGAGCATTCTCTGTATATACCGGATATCAACATCTTGTTCCAATAAAAGTGTCGCGAAAGAATGGCGGAACATATGAGGCGTAATGTGCTGGGATATGCCGGCGAGTTCAGCGTAGTGATTGATCATAAAGCGTACAGACTGGTCTGACAGTTTATGGTGCAGCCTATTGACGAAAAAATATCCGCAAGACGCTATTTCGCTTTTATAAGTTTCCCTATATATATTCAGCGCGTTGATCACATCTTGATTCCCTAATTGCAGGATTCTTTCTTTTGAGCCTTTCCCATAGATCAGGATACTGTTATTTTCGAGATCTATGTCTGATGGCTTCAATGAACATAATTCAGATATACGCATCCCAGTGGCGAATAATAGTTCTATGACAGCAATATCCCTGATGCAGCATCGGAGCTGGCATTCAGATGCAGCCTGTTCTTTATGGGTATACAGTGTTGATAATAATGTCTGGATGGAATGAAAAGGAATGGTTTTAGGGAGAAGTTTGGGCTCCCGAAATCGAATATCTATTTTCGGAAAAGGGTTTTCATTTAATTGTTCTTTGTATTCCAGAAAGCGGAAAAAGGCTTTTAAACTGGCAATTTTGCGTTTTACGGTTTTAGCCTTATAATTCTTGTGGAGATCCGTGATAAAGCTATCCACTATATCTTTGGCGGTATAGTCTGTGGCCTTGGAGCAAAAAAGCTCATATTGTTTTAAATCCGTGCGGTATGCTTTCAGGGTTTTTCGGTCTAGGCGTTTACGGTATTCACAATGTTCAAGATATTCTGTAATGCAGCTATTTAAGGTATCCATAGATCCTCGCTCCTTTGTTTTCTTTTTATTATGCATTTTTCTGCCAATATTGTCTAACCTTTCAGAAAACGGAACTGTATGAGAGATTGAGCCATGATGACGAGTTGCAGGGCGAGAGCAACAGCATATCCAACTGCTAAGCGGTTTGCCAAAGGGGGTTTTTGGCGGCTATCAAGCGCCGGGGTGGGAAGCTGTCAAGGGTATCACGAGCGAGGCGAAGTTGATTCCTTGACAACTTCCCGGCTCGGTGCTGCCAGCAGGGTCAAAGTCCGCTGGAGCGTTCCTCTCGGAGAGCGCACGGTTGCCGTCAGGCAGTGCCACCGCCGGCCCTGCCGGTGAGAGTAAGTGCATCATTAGGAAACAGGCGGATATCTTGATACGATTTCCTTTGTATGCTATAATTTCAACATGGCTCAACAGAGCGACAACTCTGAAGCTGCCGTTAATCAAAACTTTGAAAAACTGGAGATATTGAAAAAACATTGATGCAAAAATATTTTGATAAAATATGAAAAATATGAAAGAAAGGGGGGCACAGAATGGATTTTATAAAAGAACTTCAGGATTTTAGATATTTGGACTGGACTGATCAAAAATTTTCCCCGGGAACTCCCGGATGTTTTTTAAAGGCTTACGAAGAGACGAACGGAAAAAAATACTATTACAAGCTGTCGAATTATGATAACTACAGAGGCGTTTTTGGACATGAATGTGTGAATGAACTCATTGTTGCCCGTCTGCTGGATATTTTGAAAGTGGAGCATTTGCAGTACCAGTTGGTACATGCGATGATTTCTGTTAACGGACAGGAGATGGAAACTTATATTAACAGGTCGGTCAACTTCCGAAAAGAAAACGAACGCAAACAGCCATTTGATGTTTATTATGAATTTTATCGGGAAAAAAATGAAAAGCCTCTTGATTTTGCCTTTCGTGTGGGGTGGGGAGACTATTTTGAACGTATGATAGCGGTAGACTATTTAATCTGTAATCGGGATCGGCATGGAGCGAATATTGAGATTCTTGTAGATGAGAATGATAATGCAAGACCTGCGCCTCTTTTTGATCACGGAGTTTCGCTGTTGTTTTCCTGTTATCAGAATGAAGAAATTCGGAAGTTTGATGTACTTGAGGACAGGCCAGTGCAGAGTTTTATTGGCTCGAGATCTCTGGAATATAATCTGCAGTTTCTCCCAAAAGATCGAAGGATATTCGAAGGCGCTCTGCAGGAGGCCGACAGGAACAGGCTGCTTGGCGATTTGGATGCGGTATTGCCAAAAGAGCATCTGGACAAGATATGGGAGATGATTTGGGGGAGATGGAAGCGGTATGTACAAATTTGCAATCAAAAATAAAGTATATAATGATAAAACTGTCGGGTATTTGTATTATGATGAAACAGCGAAGACATACAGGATCGAGATCCCGGCTGACGTAAAAAGCGTGGAAGCACCGTTGATTCTTTCTGATTTTATCAGGAAGGGCATACGGGAAATTGATAATAAGTGGAGCCTGCGCTGGGTGCAGGGGCGGGTGACGCCACCGGAACGCCAGAATATCGGACAGGTGCTGAAGAATAATGGAATGAAATTTTACAGTGAGTTTCCGCTTCTGATGAAAAATAAAGGCTGGTGCTGTCAGGATGAATGCTATATTGAACAAATAGAATAATGGCGGTAACAGTTCAGCCGGTTGACGTTTTATGGGTAAAGGCAGGCGCACAGCGTCGGAGAGCGCGTCAGCGCGGCTTTGCGATCATTGAATTTGATGCGGATTCATCCGCATATATTCCGCCGGACGATGGCAACACGGGCGATAGACAAGCAATATGAGAAATGGAGTGATCGTGATGACGAAAACATCGAAAATAATGATTGTTGAAGATGACCCTGCTATCCGGGAGGAGCTTGTGCTGTTGCTGGAAAACGAGGGCTATCAGGTTTTTACGGTCACAGATTTTGCCGCGATCACAGATCAGGCAATACAGGAACATCCTGATCTTATTCTTTTGGACATCGGCCTGCCGGGCCAGGATGGCTTCGCGCTGTGCGCCGCACTGCGAAAAGCTGTTTTGGCACCGGTAATTTTTGTTACAAGCCGGGATTCGGGACTGGACGAAGTGCGGGCATTGAGCCTTGGCGGAGACGATTACATTACAAAACCGTACAGCGTTCCTGTGTTGATGGCCAGGATCAGGGCGGTTCTGCGCCGCAGTATTGGCACATCCGAACACATGGACACCATGGAGGCGGCGGGAGTGTGCCTGAGCCTGACAAAAGGAACCCTGACATCGGCGGGAAAGACTGTGGAGCTTACCAGAAATGAGATACAGATCATGGCCTGTCTGATGGAGCATACCGGACAGATCGTCTCCCGAGCCGATCTGCTCGATGCACTGTGGGACAGCCAGATCTACATTGACGACAATACGCTCAGTGTCAATATGACGCGGCTTCGTGGAAAGCTGGTGGAATTGAATTTGCCCGATCTGATCAAGACCCGTCGGGGAATGGGGTATCAGCTATGACTTTCGGAAAATTTTTGTCCGACCGGTTAGGTCGGATCACTTTATGGCTGGTTTGCTTTGCGGCAGCGGCTCTTTTTCTCGCCGCAACCGGCACACAGATTGGCGTCCTTGCCATTTTACTGCTGATCCTGCTGTCGGTTTTTCTGACTGTACTGGGGACGGATTATCTGCGCGAACGGGCCCGTCTCAGGGAACTGGAGAGCATTCTGGAAAGCCTGGACGAAAAATATCTGTTTACCGAATGTGTTCCCTCGGCGGACAGGCTCTATGAGCGCTGTCTTTTTGACTTGATGCGACGTGCGGGTCAGGCGATGATCGGCGCGGTGTCGGATGCGCGTACCGCCCAGATGGATTACCGGGAATATGTGGAGAGCTGGGTACACGAGGTCAAAGCCCCTATCACCGCCGCACGGCTCATCTGCCGTCAGGCAGAGGGGGAATCTCGGCGGAAGTTGGATTTTGAGCTGGCACAAATTGAGGCCCATGTGGAGCGGGCCCTGTTCTACGCCCGTGCGGAGAGCCCGGAGCGGGACTGCGTGATCCGGCCGGTCAGCTTGTCTGAAATCGTCTCCCAGGCGGTAGAGAGCCATCGGACATTACTGATGCAAAGCGGAGTCCGAATTGAGACACAGGGGCTGGAACATCAAGTTTACACGGACAAAAAGTGGGCCGCTTTTATTCTCGGCCAACTGCTCCAGAATTCTGCCCGCTACCGGGGAGACACGCCGATCATCACAATCTCCGCAAAACCGTTCGCAAAACAGATACAGCTAACAATCCAGGATAACGGAATTGGTATTCCGGCCCATGAGCTGCCCCGCGTATTTGATCGGGGATTCACCGGATCCAATGGACGCTCCCGGGGTGGAGCAACAGGCATGGGACTGTACCTGTGCAAAAAATTATCCGGGTTTCTGGAGCTGGACATCCAGCTGGCCTCGGAGGAAGGAGCGGGAACCTGCGTGACCCTCACGTTCCCCGCAAAAGAGAATCTTACAAAACTGTAAGGGAAATCAATATTAATCCGATACAAGCGCCGATCCTTTTGATGTACTATGAACCCATCAGGAAGGAGGCTATATCATGCTACAAGTGCAGAACATCGAAAAATACTACGGGAGCAAAAACAACGTCACGAAAGCCTTGGACCGGGTGAGCTTCGACGTTGCGGACGGGGAATTCCTGGTCATCATGGGCGCATCTGGCAGCGGTAAGACCACGTTGCTTAACTGCATTTCCACTATTGACACGATCAGCGCAGGAAAAATCCTGATGGATGGGGTCAATATCGCCGATCTGTCCGAGGATGACTTGGCAAAGTTTCGACGGGAGCAGCTGGGCTTCGTGTTTCAGGACTTCAATCTGCTGGATACGCTGACAGTGGAGGAAAATATCGGGCTGGCGCTTTCTCTGAACCATGTTGGCGCGCAAACTGTGCAGGGCCGGGTGCGGGAGGTGGCTGAGAAGCTGGGCATTACAGAGATTCTCTCAAAATTTCCATATCAGGTATCCGGCGGGCAAAAACAGCGGACTGCCTGCGCCCGCGCCATAGTGGCGGGACAATCGTTGTTGTTGGCCGATGAGCCGACTGGAGCATTGGATTCCAAAGCATCCAAAAATCTGCTGGAGATCATGTCCACGATGAACCGGGATATGAGGACTACGATCCTCATGGTCACCCATGATGCATACAGTGCCAGCTACGCAGGCCGGGTGCTCTTTCTCAAGGATGGCCGGGTCTTCAATGAGCTGCTTCGGGGAGACCGGGGACGGTCCGCGTTCTACCATGAGATTTTGGATGTTTTAGCCGCGCTGGGAGGTGATGTTAGTGACGTTATCTAAGCTGTCTTTGCGCAACGCCCGGCGGCAGGCGCGGGATTATCTCGTCTATTTTGTCACGGTAGTGCTGGCCGCCGCACTGCTTTACGCTTTCAATGGGCTGGTATTTTCCGATGAAGTGCGGAGCCTGGCCCAGGGATTGGATACACTGCCTGTTGTCATTTTTCTGG
>CANPYT010000114.1 GCA_947588705.1 uncultured Acetatifactor sp.
TAATGACAAACGCTACCAGTGAGATTGTGATTGCCAAAGTCGAAATGGAAAGAATCTTTGCGGTAGAATAAACCTTTTGGGAAAGGTTGCCAAGCAGCACGGAATTAGTTCCGCGGTTTTTCCATTTTTTCCGGCCCCGGATGATCGCCAATATCCATACGATGGAATGATACATAGAAAATATGCCGATGATAGCGGCGGCGATCGCAGCGGTTTGAAAGCGGTTGCTGACCTCCTCCGGAATGTTTCCGGCGTAAACGCCGTTTTGGCGGGTGAACTGAACCAATACGGCCCCGGTAATCCCGAAGCACAGGATAGTGATAAGAACAGAAAGGAAATAATGTTTCTTTTTTGTATTCCGGCTCTCGCCGTTCTTTTTTTCATTCAGCAGATCGATCAGCTTTATCTTACTGATCTTGCGGCTGTTTGCGGTTCCCACGAAAAGAAACGCCGCAAAAAAGAATAGAATGGTTAAGGCCATCGTATCCGGATAAAAACCAAATTGAAATTCCGCTGTCTCTGTAATTGTCCGCATAACGAAGGTTGTGACAACGCCAGACAACAGCGTTCCGGTCAGGCACCCAAGGAGTACCGCGGCCATTCCAAAGAGAAGTGTTTCACTGAAAAAATGCTTTGCCACGGTTCGCTGTTCCATGCCGAGGATCATATAGACAGAAAACTCCTGGCTCCGCTGTTTCAGCATATAGTTATTGATATACCGGATCAAGGCAAAAAATATAATGGATATTGCCAACACGGCATACCGGATCGTATTTTGAAACAGGGAGAGGGAGTAGTTCCCATTACCGCCCAAAATGTCGTTGTAGCCGCTGGTCAGGGAGAGAAAGGCAAAAAACAGGGTGCTGCTGATAACTAAGGTAAAGAAATAGATACAATAGTCCTGTAATGCTTTTTTGAGATTGTTCCTGAAAAGTTTAGCGTACATCGCCCTGGCCTCCTCCCAGCATGGTAAGAACTCCCAGTATTTTTTCAAAAAATGTTTTTCGGGAATCGGAGCCTTTTATGATTTCGGTGAAAATCATGCCATCCCGTAAAAATAAAATGCGGTTCGCATAGCTGGCAGAAAAAGCGTCATGTGTTACCATCAGGATCGTTGCCTTAAGCTGCTCGTTCATGCTCTGGATTGTGCTAAGCAGCATTTGAGACGAGTGGCTGTCCAGCGCCCCTGTGGGCTCATCGGCGAGGATCAGCTTCGGCTTATTGACAATGGCCCTTGCACAGGCGCAGCGTTGTTTTTGGCCGCCGGACACCTGATAGGGATATTTGTCCAAAATATCCGTAATATTGAGAGTACGGGCCATTTCCGCCACTTTCCCCTCAATCTGTGGGGCGGGCACATGGTTGATCGTCAGGGCCAGGGCGATATTTTCGGAGACTGTCAGCGTGTCCAGAAGGTTGAAGTCCTGAAAGATAAAGCCAAGATTTTCCCTGCGGAACCGTGCCAGTTCCTTTTCTTTGATTTCCGTCACGTCGTCCCCGTCCAAATAGATATGCCCCGCGCTGACAGTATCTATCGTGGATATGCAGTTCAGCAGCGTTGTCTTGCCGGAGCCGGATGCGCCCATGATACCGACAAATTCACCTGCATGGACAGAAAAGCTGATGTCGTCAAGGGCTTTTGTGATATTGCCTTGGTTTCCATAATATTTTTGAATATGTTCCAAACGTAATATCTCTTTCATAGCCTGTTCCTTTCCATAAGCTGTGCCGACCTGGCCGCCAGGGGAGTTTGTCCTGTAGCTCCAACGTCTGGGAGAGCGCCCGCAGGCAGCCGTTTCCCCGGTCATTGGATTTGCGCGGCTTATTGCTTATACGAATATTGTACCGGAAATCCATAAATGTTGGTATCAAGTTTTCTTACGAAATTCTAACAAAAATGTAAGAAGTGCAGGGCGGTTAGCCCTGCACCTGATGAATGAAGTCATTGATACGGAAAGAAAGCCTGAAAACTGTTTTGCCATTTGACGCTTTTTTCTTACGATATTTCTTTTTTGTACCGGTTCCGGTTTTTAGCTGCCAGCGAAAAAGCCTTTTCCATAGCAGGGGTTAGTTCAGGGGAGTCATCGTCATATACAATAGGCTTCTTTTTTGCCGCCTCAATTTCAGCGATCTGGTCTTTTGTGAGTTCCTGGCCCTTTTTATATTCCACTGTTATAGTCATAGTAGATCCTCCTTTCTTTTTCCGATGCCAATCTGGCTGAAATGATCCTTATGCCGCCCCTGCGTTCCGTATATACAACAAACAAAATATCATGGACAAGACCTATCGTATTATATCTGTCTTCATCGGTACTATGCTCCATATCATATATTTCGATACGGTTTTCGTCATCAAATACATGAATAGCAATATTAAAATCTATTCCATGTTTTATTTTATTCAGCCGATTTTTTTCTTCATCCCATTCAAATTTCAATAGGCCACCTCCCTATCCATAGCAGCAGATTCTGTTTTCGATGCAGAATTTAAGACATTTTCATCGATCGTTTTTTCCCTTTCAACAGCAGCAGGAGAGGAAGGAAGCAAACCTTTTCTGAAATGTTCAACAAGCATTTCTCGCGTTTTGATGTCCAAGTCAAAGTAAGTCTTTACGATCTGTATTTCCAATTCCGTTGCATCACGCTGCTTCAAAAAATCATCAAGGCTGAATGTGTCCGGCCCCGCAAATATTGGCCCATTACCATTTAAAAGCCAGTCCTCATTGACGGAAAACTCCTTACAGATCAGTTTTATCAATGACAGTTTCTGATCCGGGCGGGCAAGGGCATTCAATTCTATATTCTTAATAACAGAACGGCTAACGCCCAGTTTATCCCCAAAGTCAGTTTGTGACAAGTGAAGATGATTCTTCCGCAATTCACGTATTCTTTCATAAACTTCCATATATATTCACACCGCTTTCTTTTGGATATATAGTTTTATTATACATCCTTAAGATGGTTTGTTCAAGACAAAATATAATAAACTTTCTAAAAAAGGGGATTGAAAAAGACATATAATGACTATATAATGGGCTTATAAGGACGAAACGAGAAAAAATATGGACTTATAAAGACACAACCGGGGAAAGCAATCCACAAAAAATACGCACCGTGACAAGAACGGCAGGAAAATGTAAGAAGTGCAGGGCGTTAGCCCTGCACCTGATGAACGAAGTCATTGATACGGAAAGAAAGCCTGAAAACTGTTTTGTCATTTGATGTTGCGGTAATTCCTATGTCCAATTTCTCACACAAGCGTTTGCACAAGTATAACCCCATACCGGTAGCCGGCTGTGAAGTGTTCCTGCCATTTTCTCCGGTAAAGCCCTTTTCAAATATGCGGGGAAGATCGCTGGACCGGATCCCGATCCCATTATCAGCAACACACAGAGACACTTCATTTACTGCATGTTCCGCATAAAACTGTATTGTTGGAGATTCCGCACGGTACTTGACCGCATTGACGATCATCTGATTCAGAATAAAACACAGCCATTTTTCATCGGAATAAACCGTATCCTCCGTTTCCGCAAGATCGATCAGGACATTAGACTGCCGAAGCAGATATTTGTTTTCCGCAATCGCCTGATGGACAACATCGAAAAGACGAATCTCCCTTACCAGATAATCTTTTTCGGGGTGTTCGCTTCTGGCATAGTATAGGGCTTGTTCCGTACAGCAGTTTATCTTTTCAAGTTCTGTCAACAAATCCTTGGAAAAATCCGGCTTGTGGTTTTCACAGATCAGCTTCATGGCTGTAATAGGCGTTTTGATCTCATGTACCCATTGTTCAATAAATTCTTTATATTCGCCCTGTTCGCGTTTTAAGGCGCTAACCTGTTCCAACATAGATTTTCCCGCCAGTTTCAGGATTTGATAGTACACCTGATCGTCGGCCCGGGCAGGGCGCTCCATCACTTCGGGAAGCAGATACCGTTCTTCAAGCTGTTCAGACAAAGCCAATAGTTTATTCATCTGCGCTTTTCGAGTAGTGTACGCTATCAGCAAATAAACGGCAATAGCGGTTCCCCAAACGGCCAGAATTAAGATAAGGCTGTCCGTATTTATCCTGTTTAGCCGAAGAAAAAGCGTCAAAGCCGCCATGCCGAACCCATTCAAAAAAAGAAATGGGATTTTTTGTTTCCAATATAATTTGCTGTTCATATAGAATAACCTTGCCTATGTTTCGTTTTAATAAAATCATGCAGACCGATCGCGGACAATTTGTCACGGATCCGTTTGACATTCACACTCAAAGCATTGTCATCCACATAGAGCTGGTTATCCCAAAGGAAATCGATCAAATCGTTCCGCGGACAGATCTTTCCGGCGTTTTTATAGAGATAGTACAGTATTTTAAGCTCGTTTTTTGTAAGGTCGACCTGCTGTCCATGAAATTCGAGCGCACTGTTCTCCAAGTGTAAAAATGTCTCCTGGTATGCAATCGTTTCCTGTCCGTTTGCAGGGTACGCCCGCTTCAGAAGCGAGGCAATCTTTGCCAGTAAAATTGCGGTATTGTACGGTTTTGTGATATAGGCGTCCCCGCCTAACATGATACTGTTCAACTCGTCCATATCCGTATTACAGCTTGTCACAAAGACAATGGGCACGTTTGAAAAAGTGCGGATCTTTGAACATAGTGAAAAACCATTTTCACCGGGCAGTTTGATATCCAGCAAAATCAGCTGCGGGTTTTCCTTTTTCACTTCCTCAATCGTCCTGCCGAAATCTGAAATGGCCACCGCGTCATAGCCATTCCCGCAAAGCATATTTTTCAACTCGGAACGGATCAGGGGATCGTCCTCAATGATCATGATTTTATATGCTGCCATTTTACGGATTTTCATTTAATATACCTTCTTTCCAGTATTATAACAGCATTATAATGATATACAAAACATTTGTAAATGAATGAAACAAACATTTTAATATATGTTAAAAAATAGCATGAATCTGCCGTACCGCCGATGAAGCAGTGGAGAAATTACGTTTTTGTGGACGTGGCTATCTTCAGACAGGCTTCTATGCCGAAGGTATGTTCAGGGAAGAGGGAGTATTATTCCGCTTGCCCCACCGCAACTTCTACGTTCTTTCCGCTGAAGGCAACGCCGTATTTGTAGACCATTTTGACGCCCCTTGCTCTCAACTCCGTGTCATACTCCCTGTCGTTGATTTGGTTTAGGGCTGTCTCTGAAAGGGCCTGGAGCTGGCTTTTGGAGCAGCCCTGCTCCGCTTTCAGCTCAATGATGATGCCAGGGAGTTGCGGGGCGGTAGGGCAGAGCTGGATATCGTAACGTCCGGTACCGGATTCCCGGTTGGAGGAGGTATAGGTGCCGCCCAGCAGGGCGCAGATGCCCAGCATGAATCCGTGATAAAAGGTCTCCTTCGCCGTATCAAAGCTGCTGACCG
>CANPYT010000115.1 GCA_947588705.1 uncultured Acetatifactor sp.
AAGGGCCCGGGCGATGGCGATCTTCTGCCGCTCCCCGCCGGAGATCTGGATCCCGTCCTCGTCGAAGTCCTTAAAGAGCCAGGTATTCAGCCCTTCCGGAAGCTCCTTCAGCCGCTCTCCGAAACCCGCGTCCTCCAGGCACTTTACGGCCCGGGCCTCGTCCACGTCGCAGGAGCCCGCCACATTCTGTCCTATCCTGTGGGCCATCAGCCAGAAATCCTGGAACACCACCGAAAAGATGGCCATATATTCCTCATAGCGGTACTTTTTGATATTCACGCCGTTTAGGAGGATCTCCCCCTCCTGGGGATCGTACAGGCGGCAGAGGAGCTTGATAAAGGTGGACTTACCCGAGCCGTTCTCGCCCACAACGGCCAGCTTGTTCCCCACCTCAAAGCAGACCGACACATTTTTCAGCGCCCATCGCTCGGTATTGGGATACCGGAAGCTGACGTTGCGAAACTCCACATTGTATTTCCTGTCCCGCCGTTTTTCGGTGGTCAGCGTCCCCTGATACATCCGGTTCGGAAGATCCAGAAATTCAAAGATCTTTTTCACAAATCCGGCGTTGACCCGCAGCTCATTTGCTATGGAGAAAAAGGCTGTCAGGCCGAGGACCAGCTGGCTGATCGCACCCACATACTGGGTGACTTCCCCGATGCCGAAGGCTCCTCCCCAGGCCTTCAGGCACACAAACAGGTAGATGATGCACAGAAGGAGTTTCTCCCCCAGAACCTTTACCGCAGCGCGGACTCCCCCGATGCCTTTGCTATACTTGTCAAAGACTCCGCCTACAAACCCGGTTTTTTCTTTCCAATTGTAATATTCGGCGATCTCCGCCTGGGGATACATCCGGTACTCCGCCATGGCGTCCACGTTATGACGCAGAAACCCAAAATGGGAAAACAGACGGTTTCCCAGCCTTGCGGAATCGGCAAGGGAGGCACGTTTTTCGGTGTTCTGCGCCTCCTGCCAGGGAGCGATCAGGGCGACCAGGAACATGGCCGCAAGGAAACCCAGGGCCGTCAGAGGATGGTTTAAAAAAGCCAGGCCGCTTTCCTCCGGAACCCTGCCGGTAAACAGCCCTACGGACATTCCCACAGCGCCGATCACAGAAAAGGAATTTCGGACAAAGCTCTGGAAATTCCACTGGATCTTTAAAAATCCCCAGCCGCTCCAGTTGGCGTTCTGACAGATCTGGTCGTAGAGATCCCGGACCTTCTGGTCTTCCACATCGCAGTAATCCATGGAAAGAAACTTTTCGTCCTCGATCCGTTTCACGTTGTTCCAGAAAAGGGCGCTGCGGACTTCATAGGCGTGATACAGAAACCCTCCTGCAATCCCGGAGACAGCCTTAGAGAGAACCAAGACAAGGGCCCAGAAGATCAGGACGTCCCCCCGCCTCTCCCCCGCCAGCTCCCCGATCAGCCTTGCCATGAGAAATATGGACAGGTAGGTGGAAACCGTGTCCATCAGCGCTTTCAGGACGGCGTAGGGAAACAGCAGCTTATTTTTGGAGGCCAGGAGCCGGATCGCCCGGATATTGACCCTCACAGCCTCCGGCCAGCTTAATTTATCAGTTTTGTCCTGCATAAAACTCTCCTCCCTCCTGATAATATCTGGACTGGATCTCAAATAAATGGGCGTACTTCCCACCCTTTGCCACAAGAAGCTCGTGGGTGCCTTCCTCTGCGATCTTTCCCTCCTCCAGGTAAAGGACCCTGTCGCAGAACCGGGTGGAGGCCAGCCGGTGGGAGATGAAGACCGAGGTCTTCCCCGCTGTCATCTCATGATACTTGTGATACAGATCGCTTTCCGCCAGGGGATCTAAAGCCGACGTAGGCTCGTCCAGCACCAGCACCGCCCCATTCTTATAGAGGGCCCGGGCCAGCAAAAGCTTCTGGTACTGACCCCCGGAGAGCAGTACGCCGTCCAGGTACACACTGCGCCCCAGATGGGTATCAAGTCCCGCGGGAAGTTCCTCCACCGTCTTCGTAAGCCCGGCCTTTTCGATACAGTCCCTCACCCTTTCCCGGTCCACATTTTCGGCGGACTGGGCCACCGTTTCCGCCACGGTGATATCAAACATATTATAGGTCTGAAACACCGCCGAGAACAGCCGGTAGTATTCCTTCCGGTTAAATTCCCGGATATCGATCCCGTTACACAGGACCCGTCCCTCATCCGGATCCAGGAGCCCGGTCATCAGCTTTACCAGCGTGGACTTCCCCGCGCCGTTTAATCCCACCACCGCCACCTTTTCCCCTTTCCCAACGGTCAGGTTCAAGCCGTCGATGGTCTTTTTCTCCGCCCCCGGGTAGGTATAGCTTACCTGTTCCAGCCGGATCTCGTAAGTATCGTCCTCCGGGACCGGGATCCCGCCCGTAAAACGGAAAGGTTCCCGGTAATACAGAAACTCCATGACGCTGGAAAGATCCAGGCAAAAGTTTTTCAATTCCAGCATACTATTCAGTACGCCGCTCAACTGTCCGTTAAAGGAGCTGACCGCGGAAAAATAGAGCATAAACTCCGCCGCGCTTAAAGATCTGTCCAGGCACATGCGAAGCAGGATCAGACAGGCAGCCCCCGTCCTTAAAAATTCCAGGATCGCGCTGGAAAAGGTCCCGATCAGGTAAAAGGTATGCTCCCGTTTGGCGTAAGCCTGACGGGCCAGAAACGCCTTGTCAGTCAGCCGCCTGATCCAGCCCTCAAGGCCGAAGAGCCTGATATCCTTCGCCACGGACAGATTCCGGGGAAGTCCCATCAGGTACCAGGTCTGCCTGTCCAGGTGGGACCGCTCCTCCCGGTGCCGGTAATTGTACCGGTAGACATAGGAGGATACGATAAAGTCCAGCAGGCAGAACACCGCCGTCACCCCGAAGATCAGAGGGTGGATATGGGTCAGCATGGCGGTAAAGAAGCAAAACAGAGAAACCCCCACCCCCAGGTTCTGAAGGGTATGCCAGATTCCTTCACAAGCGGCATCATTATCACCGGTGCAGTCCTCAGCCCGCTCCGCCAGCCTCTGCCACCTGGCATCCAAGCCGTTGCAGTAGGAGGTGTCGGCCTTCTTCTTAGAAATCTCCTGGAGGATATGGCTTCTCACTTCCACCTGATATGCCGACTTTATGCCCCAGCTCCCCATTCCGTTTCCCAGAACCGCCACCGCCGCGTCGGAGAGGAAGCATCCCCCGATCAGGAAACCCGCGGTCAGCAAAAGTTCGTTTAAAGGACTTCTCGCCTCCAGCCGGGCAAGGATCATGGGAGATAAGTAAAACCCGAATATGCCGCTGGAGATGTTGAATACGATCTGAAAAAACAAAAGGATCGGCACTTCCTTCCGATAGCGCATGGCACGGGAAAACATAAATCCCACGCAGCGCCACATACCGTATTGGGGCTTTTCCTTATCTGGACTTTGGAGGCCCGGATTCTTTTTGCCTGGATTTTTTGAATCTGTGTTTTTTGAACCTGCTTTTTTTGAACCTGCTTTTTTTGATTCTGCTTTTTCCCCGGCAGTTTTTTTCTTTTTGGCTTTCTGTTTTGTTTCCACTGTTCCGGGTTTTGCCCTTAGGGGATCGTTTTTAGGGAGATCCTCTCCCAGGGCGTTGTTTCTTTTTGATTTTCTGGACATGGTCTGCCACCTCGTTTCACAGAGATATTGAAAAAGTTTACATTATGGATTATAAGTCAGAAATTCCAAAAAAAGAAATCCGGGGGATGAAATGTGGCCCCCGGGGGATGAAATGTAAAAAACGGTCATTCTTCTATGGCGTCGGGAAGCAGGATCTCTGTGGTAAAAGCGCCCTCCTCCGAGTTTCTGGACAGATACCCGCCAAGCCTCTTTACCACCGAATCCATCCTCTCCAGGCCCAGCCCGTGGCTGCTTCCCTTGGTGCTTTTAAAACGCTCTCCGAACTTTTTTAGCTTTCCCTGATCCGTAAAATTCAGAAAAGAAATATAGAGCTGAACATCCTTCATATCCATATAAACCCGGATCACCCGCTTCTCCGGCGGCAGGGAAACGCTGGCCTCGATCGCATTGTCAAAGAGATTGCCTAAGATGGTGCAAAGATCCACCGCAGAAATCTTCAGCAGCGCCGGGATATGGGCATCCGCCTCCACACGGATCCCCCGGTCATTCGCCAGGGCGATCTTGGAGTTCATGATCGCATCCGTCATAGGGTTCCCGGTCTTGATCACCATATCCACCGTATAAAGATCCTTCTCCAGATCGTTCAGATACGCGATAACCGCCTCCAGGTCGCCTTTTTCCGCATATGTCTTCAAAACCTGGATATGATTGCGGTAATCGTGCCGCCAGCCCCGCATTTTCCGATACATGTTATCCACTTCCGCAAAATGTGTCTTCAGCAGTTCTCTCTGATATGCCTCTACTTTTTTATCCGTTCTCCGAGACATCCCCGCAGGATCACCTCCTCAGCTGAATAATGGCCCGATTGACCGTCTCGTAAGCCCCTCTTGGCAGGGGCACCTTCTCTCCGCCGCGGAGGAAAACTTCCGTGCGGGTCACCCGGGAAACAAAACGCAGATTGACAATGTAAGACCTTCCGACCCGCAGGAAACGCTGATCCAGCTCCTTCTCCATCTCCTTCAGCGTCTTCTTGACAGTGTATTCTTTTTCACCGTGGATCGTAATGTAATTCCGTATCACTTCAATATAACGGATCTCGCATATGGGAAGAAAAACCGTCTCCTCGGAAGTCTCGATAACAATCTCGCGATCGTCGGTCTTTCGGTTTTCCATCGCACGGTCCAGCGTTGAAAAAAATTTTTCCGCGGAAAGGGGCTTCAACAGATAATGCAGAGCCGCCACCTCGTAACCTTCGGAGATATATTCCGAGTATCCCGTGATAAAAACGATCTGTATCCGCTTATTCCCCGCCCGGAGACGTTTCGCAAGCTCCACGCCGCTCATCCCCGGCATTTCAATGTCCAAGAGCACGATATCAGAGGCAAGTTCCTCATATTCAAACAAAAAAGCCTCTGCCGTCGGGAACTCATGCACATCCACATCCGTTCCTGACTTCTGTGCCCATCGCCGCACAAGAGCGTTTATCGCAGTGCGCTCCTGGGAAGAATCGTCACAAATGCTGATTATAACAGACATGACAGACTCCCTTTCTCTGACGGCCTCACGATTTGTACCCGGCCCGCCCGCTGCCCGGGATCAGGTATCCTCTTTTTGATACCAGCCAAAACCGTTCCTGCCATTTTCCTTCACAAGATACAGGGCCCTGTCCGCTCCCGCCTCAAGGCTTTTCCGGTCGGATGCATCTACGGGAAATACCGCCGCCCCGCAGCTGAACGTAAGCACGAAATCGCCACATTTTTCCT
>CANPYT010000116.1 GCA_947588705.1 uncultured Acetatifactor sp.
GACCTTTAGCTCAGTTGGTTAGAGCAACCGGCTCATAACCGGTCGGTCCTGGGTTCGAGTCCCCGAAGGTCCATTGAGAGTGATCTCATCCGCAATTTTATAGATGTATGGCCCAGTGGCTCAGTTGGTTAGAGCGCCGCCCTGTCACGGCGGAGGTCGTCGGTTCGAGTCCGATCTGGGTCGTTTGTACAGCCTGCCGTATCCATACGGCAGTTTGTGTATGACAAATAGCCGTTCAGCTGCCTGGATAATATATTAGGCGGAGCTGGCGGTTTTTTATATAGCGGAATCTTTTTTGGGGAGAATAGCCGTTCTCTGCGGCAGGATAAGAGGAAGTTATGAAGAAGTGGACATTTTGGAAACGAAAAGAAGAGCCTGCAAAGGAAGAAGCTGAAAAGGAAGAGGCATTTCATTTCGAGCGGGAGTATCACAGACCTATAATCCGCGCCAGCATCTGTACCGGCGAGCAGGTGGCGGGTTTCAGGGATCTGCGGACAGGCCGGTTTACGGAGATCATGCTGATCAGAAACAATGAAGATATGGAGACTTTTGTGAGGCAGTATGGTATTTCCCGCGAAGAGATCCGCAGGGAATGGTAAGGAGGCAGCCGGCTGAACTGTTACAAACATAATTCACAGTGGGTAAATAGGAATTGAAATTTTGGATGAGATGCGGTAAGATAGAAAAAATAAGATAGAAAAAATAAGATAGAAAAAAATGGCAGGTGCGGACAGGGAACCTGTCTGATGGCCTGACTATGGGAAAGCTGCAAAGGCAGCGGAAATGAGGAGACATGAGAGAGATCAGCCAACAATTTCTGACGGGAGAGAGGGCGCTGTTTCAGACCAGTGACAGCCATATCAGCTATTGTACTTTTGCCGACGGGGAATCCCCCCTGAAGGAGAGCCGGGACCTGGAGATCGACCACACTTTATTTCGCTGGAAATATCCCCTGTGGTATTGCAGGAATGTAGCGCTGAAGGACTGCACCCTGTACGATATGGCGAGAGCGGGTATCTGGTATACGGATAACATCTCGATCTGCGATACCATGATCGAAGCCCCAAAGACTTTTCGGCGGGTAAACGGCCTTAAGCTGAAAAATGTAGACATGCCAAACGCTGCGGAGACTCTCTGGAACTGTAGGGAGATCGAGATGGAAAATATATCCGCAAAGGGCGATTATTTTGGCATGAACAGCCGGAACCTCAAGATCAACAACTTCCGGCTGGTGGGGAATTACAGTTTTGACGGGTGCGAGAATGTGGAGGTCCGCAATTCCAGGCTGCTGTCTAAGGATGCTTTCTGGAATTGCAGTAATGTGACCGTGTACGATTCTTTCATCTCCGGGGAATACCTGGGGTGGAACTCCCATAATGTGACGCTGGTGAACTGTGTGATCGAGAGCCTGCAGGGCATGTGCTATATTGATAACCTGACCCTGAAGGATTGCAGGCTTCAGGACACTACGCTGGCATTTGAGTATTCGCAGGCGGATGTGGAGATCATCGGAAAAGTTGACAGTGTGTTTAATCCCAAGGGTGGCGTCATCAGGGCCGACAGGATCGGTGAGCTGATCATGGACGGCCGGAAAGTGAAAATAGACCAGACGAAGATCCAAGCCGGGGAGATCGGCAAAAGGTCAGACAGGGCGCCCTGGGAGCAATAGGTTTCGGCGGAGCGGCCCGTTATGCGCAGGGAACGGCGCAGGAATGGAGAAAAATGGGGTATGATTTTGACAAGTTGACGGACAGGCGCGGCTGGGGCTCCTTAAAATGGGATGTGCCGGAGCGCGAGCTGCCCATGTGGGTGGCGGACATGGACTTTGAGACGGCGCCGGAGGTAAGGGAATATCTTGCCGACCGCACGGCTCATGGCATTTTTGGTTATTCCGTAGTGACGCCGGAATGGTACCGGGCCTATCAGGACTGGTGGGGGCGCAGGCATGGCTTCCCGGTGGAGCGGGAATGGCTTATTTTCTGTACAGGCGTGGTGCCGGCTATTTCCAGCGTGGTGAGGAAGCTGACCACAGTGGGGGAAAAGGTGCTGGTCCAGACGCCCGTCTATAATATTTTCTTCCATTCCATCCGCAATAATGGCCGGGTGATCCTGGAAAGCCCGCTGGTCTATGACGGGCGGGAGTATTCTGTGGACTGGGCGGACCTGGAAGAAAAACTGGCCGACCCTCAGACAACGCTGATGCTTTTGTGCAATCCCCACAATCCTGTGGGGAAGATCTGGAGCCGCGAGACATTGGGGCGGATCGGAGAACTGTGCGCCAAACATCATGTACTTGTGCTCTCCGACGAGATCCACTGTGACCTGACGGATCCGGGATGTGAGTATATACCGTTTGCGTCGGTCTCAGAGGTGTGCAGGGACAACAGTATCACCTGCGTGGCGCCCACAAAGGCTTTCAATCTTGCGGGCCTGCAGACGGCGGCGGTGATCGTGCCGGATCCGGTGATCCGCCATAAGGTGGACAGGGGGCTTAACACGGACGAGGTGGCGGAGCCCAATGCCTTCGCGGTGGGGGCTGCCGTGGCGGCATTTACCCGCGGGGAGAAATGGCTGGATGAGCTGCGCGGGTATCTGTATGAGAACAAGCAAATGGTGAGGGAGTTTGTGAAGCGGGAAGTCCCGGGGATCCGGGTGGTGCCCTCGCAGGCCACGTATCTTTTGTGGCTGGACTGCGGGGAGATGACCGAGGATGCGGGAGAGCTGGCGGGATTCATCCGCAGGCACAGCGGCCTGTACCTCACCGAGGGAGAGGAATACGGGGCCTGCGGCCGGAAGTTCCTGCGCCTGAATACCGCGTGTCCCAGGGCGCGTCTGCAGGAGGGGCTGGAGAGGCTGCGCCGGAGCGTGGCGGCTTATTCCCGCGAAGGTGTCTGAGCGTAACGGACAGGAAACCTGAGAAAAAAGCCCGGACTGTGGAATGCGGTCCGGGCCTTTTGTATGGCGCAGGTTTGGATTCAGCCCACCGGGATGCGGAGCACCTGGCCGATCTGCAGGTAACTGCCGGAGAGACCGTTGGCCCGCATGATAGCCTCCACTGTGGTGTCGTATCTGCGGGCCAGTTCCCAGAGGGAATCCCCCGCGCGGACGGTATATTCCACATAGGGGCTCTGGGAGACCGGGATACGAAGGACCTGGCCGATTTGGAGCACATTGTTTGAAAGCCCGTTTGCCTGTCTGATGGCATCTACGGTGGTGCCGTATCGCTGCGCGATCAGCCACAGGCTGTCGCCGGGCTGTACCGTATAGGTGACGGTCCCCGTCTCCGGGCCCGGAGTCGGAACATTGTTGTTGATGCCAAGGTAAATGTTGTACAGGGACTGCCAGGTCTGGGCGCCAACGATGCCGTCCGGGTCCAGGCCCATGGCATTCTGGAAAGCGGTTACGGACTGTCTGGTACCGTTTCCAAAGACGCCGTCCTGGGTCACGGAAGGGACGGAAGAGTAGTATTGGGAGACCACGTTCAAAAGGTATTGCAGCGTTGTCACGTCCTGGCCCCGGGAGCCCTGGCGCAGCACGGCGCTTGGCGGGACCGTGCCGAGGCCCAGGGAGGCCCCTTCGCTGTCCAGCTCCGCCAGCCTGGCCACGGAGGCGTAAATGCTGGAAAGTTTGTACCAGGTGGATTTTCCCACGACACCGTCGGAGGTCAGGTTAAAGATGCTCTGGAACTTTGCCACCGCCGCCCTGGTCCCGGGCCCGAATGTGCCGGAGGGATCCGTGATGGCAGGAATGGCCGGGTAGTTGCGCCGGATGCGGTTCAGGTATGCCTGGACAGTCTGGACATCCAGGCCGGAGCTGCCAAGCCGCAGGGGGGAGCCGGGGTAGGAGGACAGGGCGTTGGTGACGGTGTTGGTGGAGGCGATCTCCACGTCATCCGGATAATAATACCGCAGGATACGGATCGGGGTGTACCCCTGGTTGGCCAGCGATACCGTGCCCCACTGGGACAGGCCCCGGCAGGAGGCAGTGGAGCCGTTGCAGAAAGAAGTGAAGTAGGGCACGTTCTGGCCCTGCCTGCGGACATATTCCCCAAACAGCTCATCCACTACTCGGTTGATGGAATCGTAGACCGGATGCCCGGGTACATAGTATTGGTCGTAAGCGGTGCTGTTTGTGATGTCGAAATCATAGCCCTGGCTCCGGTACCACTCCGTGTATACCCTGTTCAGGGCGAAGGTCATAATGGCGTAGACATTGGCTTTTAGCGCGGCGGTGGGCCAGGTGGGATAGATCTCGCTGCTGGCCACGTTTTTGACATAATCGGAGAAGGGCACCTGTACGTTTGCGGCGTATGCGCTAGGGGCGCCGAGGTGGACGGTGATAGGGTTTGGAATGACTACCTGCCGCAGGATCCGGCTGTCCGCCGAGGATCCCTCCTGGTCCCGGTCGCCGTCTTTGGCCACCGCCGGGGCGCCGATGGATAAGGTTTCGGCTATCTGCCGGGGCTGCTGCTCCATCAAGGGGATCAAGTCTGCGGGAAGGGTAGCCAGTTCCCCGTCATAGATGGGAATGTCTGTCACGGACACAGGCTGAAAGCCCTCCGCGTCCACCGTCACGCCGTAGTTCGCATAGGGAAGCTCCGTATAGTCGGGTGACTGGGAGAAGATCTTGTCTACGGTTCCCAGGGCGATAACCTGTGTCTCGCCGCTGTCATCGGTGGTAAGGCGGTAGAGTGTGTTTCCCTCATCGTCCAGGATGCGGATCTGCGCACCGTCAACAGGAATCGCGTCCTGAGCTGTCCGCACCTGTACTTTCAAATATCCAGTTGCCATAATTTCTGTTCCTTTTTGCTGCTTATTCTATAGATATGAAGCGCTGTGCAAAGAGTTCCATTGTGCCGATCGCGTGACGGTTCAGCCCGCGCCATTCCCGAAGCCGCGGAGCCGCGCTCTCCGGCGCTTTGCGCCTGCCTTTGCTCATCAAAAAAGCGCTCTCTCAGCCGCCGTGTTCAGAGGAAAATTCGTGCAAGCACGATTTTCCTCTGAACACGGTAGCGGGCTGAACTGTCACGCTGATGCACACAAAACGCGCAAGAAATGCGTTTTGGCGCCTGCATCCCTGGCAAAATCGCATAGAGACGCGATTTTGGCTTAACGGCGCCGTATGGCTGAACTGTTATCGTGCAAAATAAATTACAAAATAAATTACAAAATTAAGAGGACTTAGGAAACAAATGTCTTTACAGGGGAACATATTCCTGCTATAATCATGTTGTCTTTGAAAAATCATAATCTTCTATTTTAATTATACTCTACAGCGTTTTACTCTACAGTATTTTTCAAGATTAACCCCACTATTTCATATCAGGAGGATTCTGCCTATGACAGAGGAAAAG
>CANPYT010000117.1 GCA_947588705.1 uncultured Acetatifactor sp.
TCAAATGTGTGCATTGTGGCAAGACATTGTTAAGGGGGATCTGTAGGCAGCGGGCTTATTATTACTGCGTTACCAGAAGGAGTTTGCCGGACTCTCCCTGTGCGGATGTCCGGCTGGAAGAACAGGACCTGGAGAAAGCCCTTCTTTCAGCCATAAGGATACAGGTGCAGCTTATGCTCCATTCCGCCGGCACAGATCGGAAAGTCTTGACAGCAGACAGCCTTAAGGACGATCTGCGTGTGTGCCAGGATGCAATCAGCAGAAATAAAACCGCACAGACAGCCGCTTTTGAAGATTACGCCGAGGGGCGTATCAGCAGACAGGAGTATCTTTCCCGCAAGAAAGAGGCGGCCAGACAGCAAGAGGAAGCAGCTGCACAGTACGCAGAACTAGCCGGCCGGATGGCGGCTCTGCGGAGCGAAACCTGTACCACAAGCGACTTAGGGCGCTATGCCTTTGTGGAGGAATTGACAAGGGAAATGCTGGAGGCACTTGTCCGGGAAATACGGGTCAGTGGCAAGGACGGCATGGAGATCGTGTGGAATTTTAAAAATGATTAAAAAAGTTATGTTTAACTTGACACAACCAGAAGGACACACTGTTGGAAATCATACATATCATCATCCTGACATGTCGCAGATCTCTGACAAGGCTTCCTTCCAGAAAGAGATGGATGGCGTGGCGGAAAAGTTCCGGGAAATTACAGGGCAAGACATAAGCATGTACTATAGGCCGCCGCAGGGAAAATACAGCCGGGCAAATCTGCAGATGGCCAAAGAACTGGGGTATAGCACGTTTTTCTGGAGCCTGGCCTATGTGGACTGGAATCAGGACAGCCAGCCCACGCACGAGGAAGCCTTTGATAAGCTGACCAGCCGCATTCATCCCGGTGCGATCGTCCTGCTGCACAGCACGTCGAAGACTAACGGGGAGATCATGGATGAGTTGTTGACAAAGTGGGAGGAAATGGGATATACATTCCGGCCACTGTCTGACTTTGTGGAGAAGCAGGAAAAGTAAGCAAAGCGACAGGAGGGGCAGCGGCCCTGGCGGAAACTCCATGTCTCACATTGAGGAATGCTTAAGGTCAGAGTACCCATATCTGGATCTGAGATTTCACAGAGCGGGATCATAGGGGCTGGAGAAATGCCATTAAAATGACATCGGCTGCCGAGTGTTCTACGGGATAATCATGTGTTTGAACCTAGACACTGGCAATACGTTGCCGTACTCCTCCCGGAACCGATGTCGGATTTAGTATAATGCAAATTTTGAAAATTTGCAAGATGGCAGCGGGCTGACAGGCAAACTTCTGTAACAGCTCACCCGGCAGGCTTTGTTTTCCGGTCTGCCGGGAGGACATCCATTTGACGGGGGGATACGGAACTGCCGCGATTTGAAAAAGACTTTGACGAAAGAAGCGGACTACCTTATAATAGGAACATAAGGCAGGAGATGTAGCATATCGGAATTTCATGCCGCCTGAGCGGTAGAACGAGAGGATACTATGGAAAAAGAACTGGTAATTGTCATCGATTTTGGCGGCCAGTATAATCAGCTGGTTGCAAGACGTGTCAGAGAGTGTAATGTGTACTGCGAGATCTATTCTTATAAGACAGATCTGGAAAAGATAAAGGCGATGAAGCCAAAAGGAATTATCCTGACGGGTGGCCCCAGCAGCTGTTATGAGGAGGGGGCGGCTACCTGCTCTCCGGAGTTGTTTGCACTGGGAATCCCTGTGCTTGGGCTTTGCTATGGCGCCCAATTGATGAGCCATGTTTTGGGCGGGAAAGTGGCCAGGGCGGCTGTGCGGGAGTATGGGAAGACGGAAGTGGATGTGGATAATTCGTCTGCCTTGTTTCAGAATGTGGAGACTCATACGATCTGCTGGATGAGCCATTTTGACTATATTGTGGAAATGGCGCCGGAATTCAGGGCAATTGCCAAGACGGCAAACTGTCCTGTGGCGGCTGCGGAATGTGCAGAGAAAGGGTTGTACGCGATTCAGTTCCATCCTGAGGTACTGCATACGGTGGAAGGCTCAAAGATGCTTTTCAATTTTGTGAGAGGCATTTGCGGCTGCAGCGGTGACTGGAGAATGGATTCTTTCGTGGAGGAGAATGTGGCGGCAATCCGCCAGAAAGTGGGAAAGGGAAAAGTCCTCTGCGCTTTGTCCGGCGGCGTGGATTCCTCTGTGGCAGCAGTGCTCTTGTCTAAGGCGGTGGGCGAGCAGCTGACTTGTGTGTTTGTGGATCATGGTTTGCTGCGAAAAAGGGAAGGCGATGAAGTGGAGGCTGTGTTTGGCCCTCAGGGAAATTATAAGCTGAACTTTGTCCGAGTCAATGCACAGGAGAGATTCTACAAAAAATTGGCAGGCGTTACAGAGCCTGAGAAGAAGCGGAAGATCATCGGAGAAGAATTTATCCGGGTGTTTGAAGAAGAGGCAAAGAAAATCGGCGCTGTGGATTTCCTGGTGCAGGGAACCATTTATCCAGATGTGGTGGAGAGCGGCCTTGGAGGCGAATCTGCGGTGATCAAATCGCACCATAATGTAGGGGGATTGCCTGATTATGTGGACTTTAAGGAGATTATAGAGCCTCTGCGCAACTTGTTTAAAGATGAGGTGCGCAAGGTGGGGTTAGAGCTAGGTATCCCGGAACATTTAGTATTCCGCCAGCCATTCCCGGGTCCCGGGCTGGGCATCAGGATCATTGGGGAGGTTACTGCTGAAAAAGTGAAGATCGTACAGGATGCCGATGCCATTTACCGGGAGGAGATCGCAAAGGCTGGGCTGGATAGAAGCATCAACCAATATTTTGCCGCGCTGACTAATATGCGCTCCGTGGGTGTTATGGGAGATGAGAGGACTTACGATTATACGGTGGCGCTGCGGGCAGTGAACACGGTAGATTTTATGACGGCAGAGGCGGCGGAGCTGCCTTGGGATGTGCTGAAGAAAGTGACAAGCAGGATCATCAATGAAGTAGGGCATGTGAACAGAGTGGTTTATGATGTGACTAGTAAGCCGCCGGGAACGATTGAGTTTGAATAGTAAACAGAAAGCCGGAGAGCCGCATAAACAGGGGACTTCCCGGCTTTTGATGTGGGGCGTGATACCTTTTTGATACCTATATATCAAATAAACTCAATTGCATATTTTTTTGGCTTTTAACTTTGCGTTCTGTTATTTTATCTGTCTCTGCTATATGGCTACAGAGCAGAGGGGAGAATGGATCATATGATTGAAAATTTTGTGTACGAATGGCACAATTATGATTGGCATAACAATATGCGCAACCATTTTGACAAGTATTATATAGTCCTAAATCAATACTTGCAATGCAACCACACTCCAATCTTTGATTTTTGTCTTTTTCAATATCAATAGAACAGCGCAGCAGTTTAGAAATAAGCCTGTCATCAATACAACGAGCATGTTCTATACCATAAGAAGATAAATCTATATCCTCTGCACATGTATCTATTACTAGATTGTGTAAATGAGCAATTTCTGCAAAATTACTTGAAATAGCATCTTTTTGGGCATAAGACAATTCATAGATATTTTTTCCCTTAATATTATGGGAAATTTTGGTATATAAATCAATAAAACTTATAGTCACTTTTTCTGTATAATGGTACAATTGCTCAGTGAGATATTTGAACTTTTTTATATGCCAATCAATAGAATATTTATCATTAACAATAATGGGGTCATAACGCCATATCACACGATTTTTTCCAATGAGTTCGGATAAAGTTTGAAAAGTATCAATTCTTGCGCTCAAAAGAGGAAGATTTGCTTCAATATCTTCTTCATATGCATTGAGCGTGAATTGAAAATAGTACATATAATCTTTTAAAGTAGAAAGCTTTTCTATGATTGGTTTGGGATTTTTACTCCAAAAAACAATGCAATCAACAACATCTGGAGATAAGTTTATTTTACTTACTTGATGTAAATTCATAGGATTTCGGACATAGGCATATTGCTCGTTTAACCGATTTATAAACCAATCTGAAAAGAAAGCAGGTATATCAGTTCTTCGACTTGCACTTATTATCATAAAATCACCTCAATTCTATTATTAATTGAGCACTTGAACAAACTGTCCATGGATTATAACGTGCTAAATTTTGAGAGGGCCATGTTAAGATGTCCTTGTTAGGATATTGGATACCATAACATTGGTATTCATTTTGAATGTTATATTCAAAGTAGCGGCAAGAATATGTATGATTAATGCCATATCTCGCCAACATATCTGAAAATCGTAGAAATAAATCCCTGCCACGTCGATTACTATTTACATCGTTAATAATTATAAGCGAATTAGGCTGCATTTTTTTAACAACATTTTGTATCAGGTTTTTATAAAATTCATTTACAGCAGGTAACCTTCCAGTATTATAAAAATGTGATATAAGATACTGTAAAATAAGGACATTTTTATCAACAGTATAATGATCCTTAAAAATTTCGATTACATCAGTGTAAATATATTCTGGATTATAGGAGGTTTGTGAAAAGTAATTTTTAATGAAATCATGTTTATCGTTCCAAAGATGGTTCATATCTATTCCTAAATAATTTACAGGAATACTAAAATTGTTTTGGGATAAGTATTTTTCAAAAGCAGCTAAATCTGGTGATGCACCACATCCCAAAGATAATATATTTAATATATTTTTATACGGGAGACTGTTTATTGTATTTAAAGCATATTCAATTTCAGATGAATATTTATGAAAATACTTGCATACGTAAAAGTTTAGGACATTATTACATGTATAATCAAGTCTTCCGTTAGGATGCCTAGAGGGAAAGTGAATTTGTTCTAAGCATTGTTCACAATTATGTGGACAAGTAGTGGGATGAGTGCATGAAACATTACAGCAACCACAATTTTCGGCTGGGCAGTTTCTTCTATAATTTATATCACAATAATTTGTTAATTCTTCTATAAGCATTTTTCTCTCCTTTTCAACTACAAACATATGTTCCTTAAATATAATAACATGGATTGAGATATGAAGCAATGTATTTTATAAAATTATCAAGTTTTCCACTGATAGCTGTTGTTGTGTTTATCGTTCCCTTTTTCATCAACACTACTACTCGTAGTAGGCCAGTTGATTTTCCACTCGAAATACTCGTCCTCGGAAATCTCTCCATTCTTTAACTGCTCTTTCCGCAGACACCACTCCCGCATGAAATCATTGACCAATCCGTATT
>CANPYT010000118.1 GCA_947588705.1 uncultured Acetatifactor sp.
GATTTTCTAATAATCCGTAGATGACTTTCGGTTCAAAAACGACGGAAAAATCCTAGTACTACGACGGAAGACGGGGCCATTCGCAAAGCCGCGCTTACGCGCTCTCCGGCGCTTTGCGCCTATCTTTGCTCATAAGACGGCGCTCCCTCAGCCGCCAGACATGACGGAAAAATCGTGCGAGCACGATTTTCCGTCAAATCAGGCGGCTGGCTGAACTGTTACAAAGTATATCAAAAATTCAAAATAATACTAGACTTTTCTTTTGGGATATGATAGGATAGGGAATGTACTCATAGTAAATTGCACTTAGGTGCAACCTTTTCCTTTTGTAAGCATATAAAGAGCCCGTCTGTTTCTTCTTCCGAAACAGGCGGGTTTTTTATATACAGCTATATGCGGCGGCAGGAAACCGAAAGCGGGACCAGGATCTATGCCGTCATATCGCATTCATGCTGATCCCTGCCGGCGGGGCGAAAACAGGCGGATCGCCGCGCCGGATCCCTTAACGATTCGCCAGCTCCGTGGTGATCTCCTCCCAGGAGATATCCTTCTCCGCCATAAGCACCATCATGTGGTACAGGAAATCGCTGATCTCATATTTCACTTCGCTGGCGCCGGGATTCTTGGCGGCAATAACGATCTCGGTAGCCTCCTCCCCCAGCTTCTTTAAGATCTTATCGATCCCCTTGTCAAAGAGATAGTTGGTATAGGAGCCCTCCCTCGGATGGACCTTCCTGTCCTTGATCACATCGTAGACATCCTGGAACACCTGCAGGGGATTTTCGGCTTCCTGATAATCCTTTTTTGCGATTTCGTGGAAGAAACAGCTTCTGGCCCCGGTGTGGCAGGCGGCGCCTACCTGGGATACCGTTGCCAGGATCGTGTCCATATCGCAGTCCGCCGTAAGGCTCTTCACATACTGATAATGGCCGCTGGTCTCCCCTTTCAGCCAAAGCTGTTGCCTGCTCCGGCTGTAATAGGTCATCTTTCCCGTGCGGAGCGTCTGCAAAAAAGCCTCCTCATTCATATAGGCCATCATCAGGACCTCGCGGGTGCGGTGATCCTGGACGATGACAGGAACATGGCCGTCTCTGTTTTTCTTAAAATCGGCCCACTGGTAAGCCGGCTCAAACGTTTCCACCGGGATACCGTTTTCCAGGCAGAGGCTTTTCAGAGATAAGATTTCCTTATAGTTGTCATTGACGGCGTTTCCGGTGATACCGCAGACATTATCATAGGCAAACAGGTCCATCAGCTGATTCAGTGCGATGCTGTGTACCTGCACATACAGAGGCAGTTCCACGATCTCCCGCGTCTCCCGGATCCTGTGCGGATCCAGCAGCAAAAGCCCGGAAACATATTTTTCCGCCAGCTCCCGGTTCTCCTTCAGGATCGTGGGATCGCTGCAGGAGGCAAGCAGCTTGTCGCGTCCGAATTTCAGGGAGATCTCTTCCGTGGCGGCGAGATTGCTCTCCTTCCCGTAATCCAGGATTGCGCGTCTGCATCCGGCGTATAAAAGCTTTTTCACATCCTCCATCCGCTTGATATTTCCCGTGCCGATCACATCCATCTCCGCAAGGGCACAGATCTCCTTGATCTTTTCCAGGGCGGCCTCATGCGCCTGGTCTCCCTCGGACATGTCAAAGACGATCAGCTCGTCCGCGTTGTTCTCGTTATAAAGCTGCACCAGCTGCAGCGGATCCTTTTCCAATACTGTCCTGTCTGTCAGATCCTTTACCGCATGGCCGTCATGCAGATAGATACAGGGTACAAATTTTTTGACCATTTTATTTCCTCTTTTCCTGCCGTCCGGACGGCGTCTCGACCTTTGTTCTCTCCGGATGGCCGCATAATTTATCGGCACATCTCTTGTGTCTGTTTTTCCCGAATCAAAATCTATTTTCCTCAGTGCCCTTACGCGCTCCCTTGGTGCTCAGCACATCCTTTATCTATCTCAGCTATTTCCGTCAAAGTCCTTACAGCGCTCCCTTGGTGCTCAGCACATCCTTTATCCTTGGGTCGAAGCCCACAGCCTGGTCAAGGGCCCTGGCAAAGGCTTTGAAGGCGGCCTCGATCATGTGGTGGGAATTGATGCCGTCCAGCGCCTTCAGGTGCAGGTTCATGCCCGCACTGTAGGATACCGCGTAAAAAAATTCCCGGACCAGCTCTGTGTCCAGCTCTCCCACCCTTTCGGCGGGAAAGGCACAGTCAAAATTCAGATACGGCCTGCCGCAGAGATCCACCGCGCAGAGAAGCAGCGCATCATCCATGGGCAGAATACAGGAACCGTACCTGCGGATGCCCTTCTTGTCTCCCACCGCCCGGGCGATGGCCTGCCCCAGGACAATGCCTGTGTCTTCCACCGTGTGGTGGCCGTCTACCTGAAGGTCTCCCTTCACGCAGCATTTCAGGTCAAAAAAGCCATGTTTTGCAAATCCTTCCAGCATATGGTCAAAAAAGCCGATTCCCGTTGATATTTCAGCGTTTCCCACGCCGTCTGCGTTAAAAGTGACAGATATGTCAGTCTCTTTTGTCCTGCGGGTCACTTCCGCTGTCCTGTCTGTCATATTCTCTGTTTACCTCTTTTCTTCGAAGCGGACCCGGATGCTGTTGGCATGTGCCGTCAGCCCTTCGCTCTCCGCAAATTTCTCAATATCTTTATGTACCTTTTCAAGGGCCTCCCTGGAGTAGGAAATGATGCTGGTCTTCTTGATGAAGTCATCCACGTTTACCGGAGAGAAGAATTTGGCGGTACCGTTTGTGGGCAGGATGTGGTTCGGCCCGGCAAAGTAATCTCCGAGAGGCTCGGAGGCGTATTCTCCAAGGAAGATTGCCCCGGCGTTCCTTACCTTTGTCATCAGCTCAAAGGGATTCGCTGTGAGGATCTCCAGGTGCTCGGAGGCGATCTCATTCACCGCGTCCAGGGCGTCCTTCATGTTTTCCGCCAGCAGGATATAACCGTAATTGTCCAGGGACTTCCGTATGATCTCCGCCCTGGAAAGCTGTTTTAGGTACTCTCCCACCCGGACGGAGACCTGTTCCGCCAGCTTTCTCGACGTGGTGATCAAAATAGCGCTGGCCAGTTCGTCATGCTCCGCCTGAGACAGCAGGTCGGCAGCCACATATCCTGGGTCTGCCGTATCGTCCGCCAGCACCAGGATCTCGCTGGGCCCCGCGATGGAGTCGATGCTCACATAGCCATAAACCGCTTTCTTTGCCAGCGCCACAAAAATGTTGCCTGGGCCCGTGATCTTATCCACCTTCGGAATGGATTCTGTCCCGAAAGCCATGGCGGCAATTGCCTGGGCCCCGCCCGCTTTATAGATGGCATCCACTCCCGCGATATCCGCCGCCACCAGTGTGCCGGGATTTACGGTGCCATCGGCTGCCGGGGGCGTGGTCATCAGGATCTGCCCCACTCCGGCTACCTTGGCCGGTATCACGTTCATCAGGACGCTGGAGGGGTAAGCCGCCTTGCCTCCCGGCACATATACGCCGGCCTTTGTAATGGGCGTGATCTTCATGCCGAGGATCGTGCCGTCCTCCCGGGCGTCAAACCAGCTGTTCCGAAGCTGTTTTTTGTGGAAAGCCCTGATGTTTTCCGCCGACCGCCGAATGACTTCCACCAGCTCGGGATCCATTTTGGCGTATGCCTCATCGATCTCCTGCCGTGTCACCTTAATATTACCGGCGTTCAGAGAAAACCGGTCAAATTTAAGGGTGTATTCAAACAGCGCCTGATCCCCCCGCGTTTTCACATCGGAAATGATCCCGTTCACCGTCTCCTCATATTGAGAATAATTGTTTGGGCTCCTCTTTAAGAGATCTTCCAGGATCCCCTTCTTTGTCTCGCCTGTCAGCTCTACGATCCGCATGGCGCCTGCAGCCGGAGTATTTCTTTTGATATCCTTCTGCGCACCCTGTTCCCCGCGCTGTCCTATATTGGCATCTTTTTCCTTTTCGATTTCCATTTTTATCCTGCTCCTTCCTCGCCGACCGCGTCGGCAGATATGTCAATTCATGCACCGATCTGTTCTTTCAGCCGATTTACCAGATCCTTGACCCGCTCCGTCTCCATCTGCATACTGACAGGGTTCACGATCATCCTGGCGGACAGGGGGCAGATTTCCTCCAGCACCTCCAGCCCGTTTTCCCGGAGCGTGGAGCCGGTCTCCACAATGTCAACGATCACGTCCGACAGCCCCACCAGGGGGCCAAGCTCCACGGAGCCGTTCAGCTTGATGATGTCCACGGTCTGATGTTTTTTGTTGTAAAAATAGTCCTTGGCGATCCCGGGATATTTGCTGGCCACCCGGATCCGTTCGTGATGCTGCAGGAGTTCTCTCGCCGATTCCGGCCCGCAGACGCACATCCGGCATTTCCCGAAGCCGAGATCCAGGACTTCGTATACATTCCGGTTCTCCTCCAGGACGGTGTCACGGCCCACCACGCCGAAATCGGCGGCGCCGTACTCCACATAGGTGGGCACATCCGGCCCCTTCGCCAGGAAAAACCTCAGTTTTTTCTCCCGGTTTTCAAAGATCAGCTTCCGGGAGCTTTTGTCCTTCATCTCCTCACAGGTAATACCGATCTTTTCGAATAATTCCAGCGTTTTGCTGGCAAGCCTTCCCTTTCCCAGTGCAAAGGTCAGATATCTCTCTTCCCTCATCTCCACTCATCTACTCCTATCTCCTGACCGCTTCTGCGGATCTTCCCGTACCGCAACGTTATTCCTTCCCCTCTTCTGGCACCAGGGAGACGGAAATGCCCTGCTCCCGAAGCGCCTGGGCCTCCGCCAGGCGTTCCGCATAATTCCCGGGGGTATAAGGAATGACCTGGACCTCCCGGGGAAGAGGAATTTCCACATGCTGCCTGGCAAGCGCCTCCAAAAGGCTGTCCACCGCCACGGCGAATCCAACCGCCGGCGCATCCTTGCCAAATTGTTTCAGCAGATTGTCATATCTTCCGCCTTTTACGATGGCATCCCCCACGCCGTAAGTATAAGCCCTGAAAATGACGCCGGTATAGTAATTATATTTGCTGAGCATCCCAAGGTCAAAGGAAACATACTCCGCGACTCCATACTGCTTCAGGACCTCATACAGTTTCTCAAGCCTTTTGATCGCGTTTAGGGAACGGGGATTCTCCGCCGCCTCCCGCGCTTCCTCCAGCGAGAACCGATCGCCGAACATATCTGCCACCTTTAAAAGCCTGCTCTGATACGGCTCC
>CANPYT010000119.1 GCA_947588705.1 uncultured Acetatifactor sp.
TTCTATAAATCCCCTGTGAAAATCATCGCCATGGATCACATAAACTGTCTTTCCGAACTGATCGACAAGATGTCTTGCATAACCTTCTGAAAATGTCGATTTCCCACATCCGCAGGGACCCGAAATAAAAATAAGTTTTGCCATTTCCGCCTCACAATTCTTGTTTATCATCATGCTGTATTTGCTGAATACTTTCCTTTCAAAAGATATACTTTTGGGAATCCCGCCGCGGTTCCGCCAAAGGGCCGGCCGGTATCCTACAGCCTGAAAATTCGATGGCTTCAAAGCCTGGTTTCCCATCGAGTATATCATAAATGTATCCGGCCTTCAATAATACTATTGATATCAGGCGGCTGAGGGAGCGCTTTTTTCGAGCGGTTTTTTCGAGCAAAGGAAGTCGCGGAGCGACGAAAAGCGCGTAAGCGCGGCTTTGCGAATAGTGCGGGCTGAACCGACACAAATCACAAGAACCCCCACGCAAGTTACGCATTGTCTTTTTCCCTGAAAGTCACTATAATAAAAAGAAAAAGATTTTCAAAGAGGTAAAGATATGATCACCCTGCTTTCCGGCATTTTCATCAAAAACAACAAGGAATACAAAGACCCCGCCGTGCGGAGGGCATACGGGGTCCTGTGCGGCGCCCTGGGGATCGCCCTGAACCTGATCCTCTCCCTGGGGAAATTCCTGGCGGGAGCGCTATCCGGCTCCATCTCTGTCACAGCGGACGCCTTCAACAACCTGCTGGACGCCGCCTCCTCCGTCATCACCCTGGTCGGTTTCCGGCTGGCAGGCCAAAAGCCGGACCGGGATCATCCCTTCGGCCACGGCCGCATCGAATACGTCTCCGGCTTTCTGGTATCGATCCTGACGCTTCTCACCATGATCGAGCTGGCCAAAAGTTCCGTGGGAAAAATATTGTCCCCCCAGCCCGCTTCCTTCTCCCCGGCCGCCCTGGGCTTCCTGATCTTTTCCGTGCTGACCAAATGCTACATGTTTTTCTATAACCGTACACTGGGGAAGCGACTGGACTCTCCCTCCATGAAAGCTGCTGCTGCGGACTCCCTCAGCGATGCCCTCGCCACTTTCGTGGTGCTGGCGGGCGCCCTGTTTTCCCGCTTTGCGGGCCTGTCCGTGGACGGCTGGTGCGGTCTCGCGGTGTGCTTCTTTATCGGATACGCCGGCTGGGATGCCGCTAAGGACGCCGTGAGCCCCCTGCTGGGGCAGGCGCCGGATCAGGAATTTGTGGACCGGGTCAACAAGCTTGTCCTCTCTTATGAGGGGATCCTGGGCATTCACGATCTGATCGTCCATAATTACGGCCCCGACCGCATCCTGATCTCCCTTCACGCGGAAGTTCCCGCCGACGGCAGCCTTCTTGAGCTCCATGACCTCGTTGACGCCATAGAACACCGGCTTGGGGAGGAACTGCACTGCCATGCCGTGATCCACATGGATCCGGTGCTGATGGGAGATAAGGAGACGGAGCGGCTGCTGGAATTTACAAAACAATGTCTATCCGCCCTGGGCACGGCATTGACCATACATGATTTCCGTATCGCTCCCTGCCAGGAGGGAACCCGCCTGATCTTTGACGTGGCCGCCCCCTACGATTTTCCCATGACCGACAGCCAGCTGGTCCAGGCGATCGACGACAGCATCCACGGCAGAGACCCCGCGCTGAAAACGCTTATCCAGATCGACAGGCAGCAGCTCTGACCCCCCTGGGAAATAAGAAAATACAAAGAACAGTGCAGAAATGGAGAAAGACATGACAGGACAGGAGCCCATCAAACTGACTCCCGCGGAGGCAAAACGCCTTGAGGCTTTCCGCAAAAGATACCGAGAGGAGGCCCGGGAGAAAATAGAAAAGCGAGTGGCATACTACCACCCGCTTACCGGAGGAAACTATATCTCCATCACCATCCGGGACCAGAAAAGCCGCTGGGGCAGCTGCTCCTCCCGGGGTACGCTCTCCTTCAATTACCGGCTGCTTTTCGCCCCTCCCGCGGTGCTGGACTATGTGGTGGTCCATGAGCTCTGTCATCTGACCCATATGGACCACTCAAAAAATTTCTGGGACAAGGTAGCCTCCGTCATGCCGGATTACAAGACCCATCGCCAATGGCTGAAAGACCACGGCCAGGAACTGTCCCCGGAACAACATATGAAAAAGCTTGGCATCCCCCTTACTCTGTGACCGATCCCTCTTGGGAGTCCGGCGTCTGACGCGGCATAAGGCAGATCACATTCCCGCCTCATGACGCGGCAGGGGCAGGCCGCATTCCCCGGCGCACGACGCGGCATAAGGCAGGCCGCATTTCCCGGCCCATGACGCGGCGCGGGGCAGGCCGCATTTCCCCGCTCATGACGCGGCACGGGGCAGGCCGCATTTCCCCGCTCATGACGCGGCACGGGGCAGGCCGCATTCCCTGCGCCTGCCCCCTGCCGCTTGCCCGCGGGGCCGTCCGGCCCCGCCAGTCCACAACGTCAACTATTTTCGTCCACGTAGATCTGCACTCTCCTCTGTATGACGTCCGCCACTTCCTGCGCCGACTTCTGATCGGCATAGAAGCTTCCCATCTCCTCCGTGATAATGTTCATCACGTCGGTATTGTAATAATATCCCCGATCCACCGAATACACGAAATCAACCACCTGATCGATCTGCTCCTGGCTCATGGGCGGCAGGGGGATAGATTCTCCGTTGAGATAAAACGTCTCGTCATATTCCACCTTTTCGCCGTTCTCATCGATATAATAGGGCCGTTCCAACGCCTCCTTGGCCTTTTCTTCAAAAGCGGACTTCAGCACCGGAAGGCCATACATCTCCTCCGCATCCTTCTGATACGCCTCCGTCAGATAATAGCGCAGGAATTCCCATGCGCCGTCCTTGTTCTTCGACTTGGCCGAGATACAGTAGGACTCGTTCATATAAATATTGGAGCCATTTCCCTCTTTTGTGGGGAAGCCCACAAAGGTCACATCCTCTCCAAAATACCCGTTAATGGTATAATTCATGTCCGCGATCGACGAAATCACTCCCGTAAAGAGCAGCGACTTGTCTTCCCTATACTGAGATTCATAATTAAAGTTTGCCCAGTAGTCCTCGTCATAGACGATCTCTTCCGGCAACGTCTTCGCATACTCCATGAAGGAGATAAATTCCGGCGAATTAAAGGAACACAGGCCCGTATCCGGATTCACAAATTCGGTTCCGCAGTAATTCATCACAAGCTGCATGAACTGTTCCCTGGGTATGTCGGAAAACAGCTTGGAATCCGGCATACTCTCTCCCAGCGCCAGCATGTCGTCCATCGTCCATCCGGTCCGGTCGCCCACCAGCGACTTTTTTGCGATGACCGTCCGCACATAGAAGGAAGGGATCACATAGTACAGCTTCCCGTCCACGGAACAGGCGTCGAACACATTCTGCAGAAATTCCTCCTGGGACAGTTCCTCGTCCTCCTGGATCATCTTTCCGATATCCGCCACCAGCCCCTTGGAAATATAATTTGACACGGGAAGCTCATCCGCCACCAGGATGTCCGGCATATTGCCGCTGATAATATCGTTGTTCAGCTGGGTCACGCCCGCCTCGTAATCGTCATAGGTGTTATACTGGTCGTAGCTTTTGATGACGATCTTGTACTCTTCGCTGCTCCGGTTAAACTCCACGATACGCTTTTTGAGGTAAAAGTCAGGATAGACACATGCCAGCACGATCACCTTTTTATCCGGGATCTCTTCCGGGGGCACATAGGTAAACAGTCCCGCTTTCACATGGCTGTAATCGTTGATCTCGTTAAAGAAACCGATAAACCGCTTGTCGTCCAGCTGCACCACGTTCCGGAAAGACCCCACTCCCACATCGGAATTGATGAAATTCATGATCTCCGTTCCCGCTTCATCGCCTCTGTTGTATACGCAGATGCCGCTGCTTGTGTAATAGATCACATCCGAAACAGTGCCCGCCATCATTCCCATGCTGGAATACAGCACCGTGCCGGGGAGCTCTACCGGCTCGCTGAGCTGGTCCGTCGCAGGGTCATAATCAACCATATACTGATCCTGCCAGTCGTCCTCGCTGTAGTATACCAGCAGCAGCTTGCCGTCATTTCTCGGCAGCGTATACTGGGCATGGTTGAAAACAGTCATCAGCTCGTCAGGCAGGGCCTCTCTCTCCCCCAGCTCCCCATCCGGCGAAACTGTCTGCCGGAGCACATTGGTGCCGGAGAAAAACATCGTCAATGTCCCGTCGGAAGCGGCTGTCATCGACGTGACATAATAATAGGCGTCCTCCGTCTCAAGATCCTCCAGGGGCGTTTCCCATTTCAGGGATCCATCCATATTCCAGCAGCACACGGAAGTACGGTTTACGCTGGCGCCGTTTGTGTAATTGTTGTAATAATACGTCTTAAAGCCGGATACGCCGTTGGAAGAAAAGGCAAAATTCCCCAAATTGGTGGATTCATAAATGTCGCTGGACATTGGCTCTTCGACAGGCATATCCAGCCCGGCGGTCACATCCGCATCTCCGTCTGCCTCCGTGCCGTCTTCCTCTGCGTTATCTTCTGTGCCATCTTCCCCGGAGCCCTCTTCACCGTCCGCTGTCTCCGAAGTTTCGTCTTTTTCCTCTTCTTCCTCTACAATTCCTTCTTCCATCCTCGGGATGGGAACGGCTTCCTGCCCGGCATCGCCGCCCTCCTCCGGCACGGCCTCTCCCGCCAGCTCCTCCGGGGTAAGCTCGACCTTCGGAACCTCCAGCTCCACCATCTGCAGGTCGGAACCGTCATCATTCATGGAGATCAGCTGGTAATCCGTGTTGTTGGAATTGTCCTCCCAGTGGTACACCTGCATGACCACGTAGACCTTGCCGTCCACATAGTAAGCCCCCTGCATATAACTGTCATCGCCCAGATCCGGGAACTCCAGCTCCTGAAACCGGTATACATGTTCCTTTGCCATGTCGGCATTTTCCATGCCGCCTCCGCCACCGCAAGCCGTCAGGCCCCCCAGCGGCAAAAGCAGCGCCATCCCCAGGCATCCTGCCCGCTTCAACAAACCTTTTTTCATAACATACCTCCCATATTATTTCCTTCTTCTATCTTAAAGTTCTTCCTCTGTCCGTACTTCGGTT
>CANPYT010000120.1 GCA_947588705.1 uncultured Acetatifactor sp.
CACACAATGGACGAGGCGAAAGAGCTTGGCGAGAAGATTGCCGAGGAAGCTGAAAAATTCGAGCCTAAGACTGCCGAAGAAAGACGGGAGGATATGGCGGAAGAAGCGCTTGGAACAGATGAAAACAAGGGCGAACTGACGGAGAGCATGGATTGCATCCAAGAAAAAATACAGGAAGAAATGCAGGAAGAAATGCAGGAAGAAATGCAGGAAGAAATGCAGGAAGAAATGCAGGAAGAAATGCAGGAAGAAATGTCGGAGCTGACAGAAGATGTGGGCCAGACGATGGAAGAAATCACGGAATCTGCGGAAGAAACATATGACAGCTTGACGGAAGAAAACGTGGAAACAATGGAGGCTGCTGCCAGTGCAGAAATGCCTGTAGACGGCACAGAGCCTTTGCCAGATCAGTCGGAGTTTTTGCAATCGAAATCAAGACATTTCTTTTCCTGTACCGTATAATTAGCATAGAGCGATCAAAAAGAGGTGCGGCAAGAAATGAGCGAATGGTATAGATTGGTACAAACAATTGTAGAAGAGGTTGACGAGTGCATCATGAAACGCAATGATGAAGCATTAACACTTTCTAACCTTTCCGAAAAACTGAGCTATTCTGAATTTTACATTTCCCGTAAATTCAGGGAGATCTCAGAAATGCATTTTCGCGATTACCTACGGAATCGCACACGGTGAAATTCCCGAACAAATGCAAATAATGGATATTCCGGAGGGAGAGTATATTGTATTTGAACACGGTCCGTTCGACTATCAAACACAGAATTGTAATGTTGAGCAAAAAATTGAGGATACAATGAAAAATTTCGATTATGCCGCATCCGGCTATTGCCTTGACATTACACAAGGCAGGGTGTTCTATTTTTATCATGACCCCGAACGATTCTGGAAATATGTCAGGCCGGTTAAAAAGCTGTAAAAAGAAGCGGGGAACATTTTTAGTATGACAAACGGTATAATGCGCTGGTCGGCGGAAAGGCATTTCAGCTTGATAAATTCCGGCCGGGGCAGACAGTGACAGTCGGCGGGAAGGAGTATGTCCTGAAAGACGATAAGGGCATAGATATTGAATACGGGGCATAAGTCTAATAAGGTTTATCACAAAAAGGGGCTGCCGCACGATTTTGCCAATCGTTATTAATCGTTAAAACGGCAGCCCCTTACTGGCTCTTCCTTCGCTTATCTTGGGATATTAGTCAGATTTTTCATCGGTTCTCCCCATTTTCCGAGATATCTTCCATCAATCGAAAAATAGGTATCTTCGCCCGGAGTTAATACCGGCGCTGCCTTCATAAACCTTTCCGCAAAGGGAAGCTTTGTATCCGACAGTTTTTCATCCTGGGTCACATTACGGATCAAACAGAGAAAAATATCTGATCCATCTCCCATAGGGATCTCTTTTTTCACTTCCAGCTCAAAGCTAACAGGGCTTTCCGAAATAATCGGCACATCCAGCACTTCTCCCCACTCTACAGTAGGCAGGCGTTTCATCTTATCGGGTGTGGTCCTGCCATAGGTACACCCATAATAATCAGCTAAAGGCAGCAGCTGCTCAGATACAAGGTTAGCTGAAAATACGCCATTTTTGCGTATCAAATCCTTGGTCTGTTTTTCTTCGCCTATACAAGCCATTACCCCGAGCCCCTCTGAGGAATCATAATATCCGAGCCAACAGAAAAGACCAAAATGGGGCTGTCCGTCTTCCTGTTTTGTGCCATAAAGAAATAACGCCTGCGGGCAGTAATCATTACCAATCTTAGTTTTTATTTTTGCCATCCTGTCCATCCTTTTCTTTTTTTAATGCTTGTTCCGCCTGCTCCAAGTTGGAAACAATACGGTCAAGATACTGTTCTAATTCCTTGATTTCCCCTTTTTCAAAATCCTTAAAAAACAAGCTGTTCATTTGCTGGGAGACTTGATGGTAACGCTTCTCCAATGCGCGGGCTTGGGGAGTCAGGCTAATTAAGCTTTGACGTCGGTCCGAAGCTGAAGTTTCCCGACAGATTAAGCCATTTTCCTCCATCCTGCAAAGCATTGCAGTAAGGGTATTTTTAGCCAACCCTGTTTTTTGCGCAAGTTCCACAATAGGAATACCTTCGTACTTCCATAACACATAAAGAATATGCCCTTGTGGTCCATTAAATTCGTCTACACCACATGCCTGTAAAAGCCGCTCAAAAACTCTCCCCTGAATCTGTTTAATGTGGGAAATCAAGAAACCTGTTCGTGTCTCCAGTTATATCACACCTTTCCCTGCTCCTCCGCTTCGCAAGGAGAGAAGCGGTAGGTTTGCTGTACAGCGCTAAAAAGGACGTCTCCTTTTCATAAAAGATAGTACCATATAGAACTTATTACGTCAAGGGTAATTTTTCATAAGGGCATATAAGATTTTATTACGGATTTCATTTCCTCCAAGGACTGTTTTTATCACTGAATTTCCATAAAGGCAAAATAAGAGCCGATTAAAAGAACGCGAACATTTTGGCAAGCGCTATTGAGTTTGCGAGAATATGTGATAAGGTGCTGATAACACAATTGCCCGATTTATGATAAATCACCGAAAAAATCAAGCTGTCGATAAATACACAGGCGACGTCATAAATTACAAGGCCCATGTCTCCCGCGGCAATATGCCCCGCAGCGAAAACAGCCGATGAAACGATTGCGCATAGCCAAATCGGGAATATTTTTGAGGTTTTTCCAAAGAAAAAACCCCTATACGCAATCTCCTCGCCAAAAGCAGCAAGGATAACCTGGCCTATCAGCAGCGCAGTTTTATCAAAAGACAGTATAGAACCCGCCCGTCCCATTACATGTCCAGTAAATTCTCCGTGGAAAATCGTGTTCCCGACAATATCCGATACAATGCCGCTCACACTCGGCAACAGCAGCCAGAGAATTACGCCCGGCTTTTTAAGGTCCTCCAAAATAGTATTAAAACGCAATCCCGATTCGGAGCCTTTTGCTTTGCAGGCAGCTTCTGTAAGGAAGAAAAAGGCGATCCCCACAAATACAGAATATCCTGCTGTTTTCGAAGATGGTATAACTTTTGTTACTGTCAATAATATCATGATCGCCGCACCTATGATCGTGAGGGCGACACTCTTTTTGTTATTCACGATACCTTGCTGGTTTTTCATTTCATTCCCTCCCGCACTGCCAAGATTGCGCCTCTGTATGCCCGCTCCAAATGGGATTTTATAAGTTCCTCGTCATATTCCAATGAGTTGTTAGCGATAATACTGGCATATCCATGAGCAAATAGAAAAATTGTGATAAAGATTTCTTTTGCCTGATCTATGCTTCCTCCAACTGCTCTCTTCATCGCTAAAAGTACAGGAGCAAGTTCTTCGGCATCTATCATTTCAAGCAAGGTTGTTCCGGTAAAAGAACTTGACTGAAAAAGAAAGCGGAACAAATGCGGTTCTTCCATCGCGAAGCGGATATAATTCAAACCAATTCCGAGCATAACGCCCTTGTGCGGGCTTTCAATATTCATTAGGTATTCAGAATGATAGAAGTCTGCTTTTGCATAAGCGGCTTTTTTCAGCTCTTCAATCGTTGCAAAGTGGTACATGATAGGCTGCGTAGAACATTTCAGCTTTTGTGCGACTGTTCTTGCGTTAATATTTTCCGCGCCTGTTTCCCGGGCAACCTCAAAGGCGGCATCAACGACCATATCTTTTGTGATTTTAGGTTTTGGCGGCATGGTTTCCCCACCTCCTTGTTTAATAATTTGTGTTATATAACGATAATAATATTATAAATTGAAACACGGATCCTGTCAATCTCCACAGACGAAAAACACTTCTTTCTAATAACTTTTTGAAAAGCGCCGATATATATTAAAATTATATGATCAACAAGATGGCAGAATCAACGGAGGCTAATGCTAAGCGCGGGCAATAGAAAAGAATTTCACAAATAAGCAAATCACTAAGAGCGGAGGATTTTATATGGGCGCAGGAACAGAGGAAATTCACGGTTCTGGCTGGGGTGCGGCTTTTCGGAATAAGCCGATCATGCTGAAAACCAATAAGGAAGTATCGGCATTTCTGGAGGGAAAGATCAAGAAAAACATGGTAATGCAGGAGGATACCTGCACTCTCAGCACGAACGATTCCTACCGGAACAGAAACACGACCTATGAGATACCGAACAGTGAAAAAGGCAGCGCGTTTCTGGATTTTGGCTTTTTGATGCGTGACGAAACAAGCAGTATAAAAGGCAGGCTTGACAGTGCGAAAGATGTGGACTTTTACAATTTTACGATTCCCTATAACCGCACTTTGCAGAACGATTTTGATGTTGAGATTTATATGGAGCTGCCGGAGGGCTGCAATTATACGATGACTCTGTATGATGAGTACGGAAATCAAGTGGGGAAGGCAGAATGGGACGGCAAAAACAGAAAGAGCCTGACCATTCCGGGCTGGGATACCTCGACAAACAAGTATTGTATCAAGATAGAAAACGAAAACGGGGAGGAAATTTCCCCGGACGATTATTATAAGATCGGCTGTCATATTTCGGAAAGGAAAGATACAGAAAAGACGGACGCCATAAGAGACGCTTACGGCGCATGGCAGACAGCAAAGAGCAAGGAACTTCCAAACCAGCAGGAGTATCTTGACAGATATAATGCACTTTTGCAGGAAGCAGAGGCGGATTATGCAAAAGAAGTGGAGGCGCTGCATCAAAAACAGTATGAAAGCCTGCCAAAAGAACAGCAGTATAGAGGCGGGAAAACGGCAGAAGAACTGCTGCAGGATCTGGCGGACGGCAGGGATTTAAACGAGGCGGAACGGGAATATATAAAGATTTTTGCCAACCTTTCAGATTTTGAAAAAGCGAAGCGGAAAGCGGAACTGAAAAACGATTTTTCACAGGAGTTTGTGCGGGAACTGGAAAGACAGGGAATTTCCAAAGACGATATTGAAGGCATGAATGTCAGAATTTCCGGCAGCGGCGCAGTCACAGTGGACGGCGTTAAGGATGAAGCAGTCAGAAAACAGGTGGAAAGCCTGATCGAAGAAAAATACGGCGATCAGATGTATCAATATTACATAGGAATAGCGGA
>CANPYT010000121.1 GCA_947588705.1 uncultured Acetatifactor sp.
GGACTTGATAGCCTGGGTAAGATTTTCCTCCGCTGCCTGTCTGTATTCCTCATCTTTCAGATGCTGTCCGCTTAAAAGTTCATTTACTGAAACGCCAAACAATACACTCATGTTTAAAAGGGCATCAGCCGGTGGGAGATAGCTGCCCATCTCCCATCGGGATACCGTCTTGTTCGTCACACCGATTTTCTCCCCAAGCTGTTCTTGGGTCAGTCCCTGCTCTTTTCTTAATCGTGCAATGAATTTTCCAATTTTGATCATATCCATGTTATGCATCTCCTTGAGAAAAACATAGCAAAAACCTTCTAAAATGTCTTCCCCATAAACAGCGAATCATTGGACATTGCCCGTTATTCAAACTTTTTGTCGTAAATCTATCCTAAAAAATACTATTCACGGCAGCAAGCCCTTATTAATCATCCCATTCTCTTATGGTCATCTCATAGTTTCCCGATACACCATATCCACTCGCATTTTCTTCCGACGCCTGAATATTCAAAACCTCCACATTGATTTGGTTGGGAAGAAACGTAATATGAATTACCCCACCCCAACTATCTTCAGTAAACTCAAAAACAAGTTCCCCGTTTTGTATGACACCTCTAATATTTTCCACCGATACAATCTGATCTATTATTTCTTGTTCCATAAATAGAGTTCCGTAAAATTCATTGCCGTTATTGATACAGCAGATCAGTTCATTTCCACTGTCCGGCACAGGATCTTCATAGGCAGCGGCATATCCGGGAGCTACCGTCCATTTCCCCGTGTAGCTTTCATAATTTGTAAGCGGCTCATTTCCATTTATCAGCTGGATCAGCCGCTTGATATCCATTGCCAGCACATTACTCTCCCACGGAAGATAGCCGTTGATCTTATCGCTGAGTTCCCTGTTGTATGTAAAAGAATCTCCACAATCTTCATAGATCCGTATTCTTATATGCGGTACCGCGCCCTGTGGCCCTGCGCCCGTCATATACTCCGGTCCTATCACAATGTCCTCTTTCCCGTCATCATTTGTATCCATAAATGTAACAAACTTTACATCCCAAAAAAGACCATAGCCGCTGTTGACCTGTTCCTCCGAGAGATGGGGAAACCGATACAGGATCTCATCCTCTTTTAACAGATAGAAAGTTACATCCCCAGGCATTTCTTTTTTTGAGGGATCAGGTTCACACGTTACAAATCTTACTTCGCCCCAGTCATTTAGTGTAATATCAAACGACTGCTCCGGTATCATATACTCATTTATCTCTTCTATTGTATCAATATCATCAATTAAATCTATATCGTCCTCATCCATGCCGATATCTTCTTGACTTTCTGGTTTGCCTATATCAGTTGATCGTGGATTTGCTTCCTCAATTTTATCCGCATTTCCTACTTCTGTGACCTTTTCCTCAATGCTATTCGCACCCCCTGCTTCTGTAATCTTATCCTCTATCGTTTCCTGTTCCTGATTCACCCCTGCATCTTCACTGTTGATTTTTTGACAACCTGTTAAGCAAAAAACAAATAAAAATACGGACAAAATATAAATTCTTTTCATGCTTATCCTCCTGCGCGTTCTTCAGCACACATCCCGCGTTATACAACAGCAGCGCTTATAGCCCCTCTCCAAAAGTTGTGTGCTGTTCTACAGCTGTCCGCCCATCCTCAGTCATTTCAGGTGTCAAAACGATACTGATATTCCGGTATGTACCTGATTCCATCATATAAAATTTGATTGCCAAGATACTGGAAACTTTAGGTGTCGAATCCAAACAAAACCGCAGGAAAAGAGGTCTTTCTTTGGATATTTTAAACACTGCAAGCTTAGAAAGCAATAGCCAGATTAGAATTAATTTTGAAGTTTGTACCTTGCCAGTTCGCCCGCACCATCATAAACGGATATCGCAAATCGTGTGTCATACCTGTGCCATCCCCCCAAAAAATTCATTGAGGACATGATTAAGCTGCTTACTTTTTCTCATGGGAAAATCATGCCCCGCTTTGGGAAACACCATCGTTTTACAATGTGTATTTTTACCAAGTATATCAAGAGATACTTTCATGTCTTTCATCTCTCTGCTGCCACATATAGCCAGCATCGGTACGTCAATGGACAAATAGACAGATATTTCCCGCAAATTTAGAGTATTAGAAAAGAAAGACTTATACACTTGCGAAGTAATAAGCCTCGAATACTCTGCCATATAATCAGCCTGTTCTTTTGTATAGTGCCAATACTTTCCCTGCAAACGGACAAGCCATTTCCAATGAAGTATTTTTGTTGTCACTCCTGCAAGAGAACAATACATTCCAATCGTTTTAGGATTAGGATTAACCCACGCACTTAAAAAAATTGCAAAGCTAAATCGCTCTGGACGCTCGCAAACAAGCATAACCGCGAGCTGCCCACCGAGAGAATGACCAATTACACCGATTTTTTCCTTATGCAGATTGTCAATCAAAGTAAAAAGTTTTTGTTTCATTAGTTTTGGATCATACACTTTATCTGCAGATTTCCCCGCTCCATGCAAGTGAGGAACAACTAAATGATATTGCATAGAGAAACAGTATTGATTACAAAAAGTATCAAGCGCAGCCGCACCATGCAATAATAATATAGTTGGATTTTTTTTCTCTCCATACTCATCAAAATATATCATCACTGTGCCTCACTCCTATACCAAGATTTTTTATAAATAAACTTATTTCAGCATTTACCTGCTTGGGATTATCTCCATTCGCAAAATGCTTTGCCTCTTTTATGAAATGCAGGGGATACCCCGTCTGTTTCGCCCATTCTATACAATATGCTTTCACTTTGCCCGTACTGTCCTTGTCCCCTATAAGTATCAATACTGGAAACGAAAATGCCACATTCACATTTTCATACGAAAATTTTTCATACGCAATTCGCATTTGTTCAATAATTTCTATTTTTGAGAATGGTTTTAACATAGACATCATTTTCTGATAAGAATATTTTGTATTGGATACCGACCATGCAATACTCATTCGCAGGATAACCTCTGGAAAGCACTTTGCCATAGGTGCAATCTGCTTCAACCACCATAAATCAGATTTTGAGTAATATTGTAATCCTAAAGGCGTTGTATCAAGCGCAATAAACCCACTTACCATATCAGGATAAAGCGCAGCAAAATGTTGGCTTGGATAACCGCCCATAGACATTCCAACCAAAACTGTCCTTTCTATTTTTTCTTTTATCAAAATCATATGTAATATCTCTGCTGTATCATGATAAGAAAAGTTTTGATACGGTCTTGATAATCCATGTAATGGAATATCCCAAAGAAGAATAGTATATTCTCCACAGAAAAAATCCACCTGCTTTTCAAACATTGTATGGTCTGCTGTTAGTCCATGAGTAAAAACAATACATTCAGATGTGCTGTCTGCCTTGTCAATCCAATAATGAACAATTCCGCCCTGTGCCAAAATTTGCTTATGTTCCATGCTCAACTCTCTCCTTTTGTGTATATCTTTTTCCAGAAATCAATCCAAACCAATATTTCCTGCTCTATTTCATCTGGCACAATATGACCAGAACGATATTTATCCAGCATATAACCATCAAATGCATAAAAGATTTCCGAATACATCATTTTCAAATCAACATCATTGCGGAAAACAGAAGTATCCATTATGTCAAATACTTTATTTTCACTGGTCTGACTGACAGCAGAATAACTTTTTCTAATTTCCTGCTTAATATCAGGATATTGCTCATAATAAGCCTTTAAAGAAAAAGCGTAAATATGTGGATATGACCGCATTAAAGAACACTTTGCGAACAGGCTTCTTTTCAGCATCTCAAAAAAGTTGTCTGTTCCCAGTACCTCATAATCAGCAACAGCTTTTCTTGTTATTTCTATAGAATAATTCCATAGATACAAATACAATTCCTTTTTATTTACAAAGTAGTGAAACAGCAACGCTTTGGAAATGCCACCCTCATCTGCAATTTCTGACATGGGAGCTTTCTTGTAACTATTCTGTGAAAATACTTTATACGCTGCATTGATTATTCTCTGCTGTTTTTCTAATGATAGATTAAAAAATTTGTTATTCATAGAACCTCCCTATATTAACCAAAATAGTTAATATAAGAATATTGTAAATCTATTGACCGTTTTTGAGAAGACTATTTCTTTTATTTTAATAATACTCTCCCTGGCGGAGCTTTTCTGTACTTATTTTAATCGTTTATGAGTGCGTATTCTCTTCACAAGAATAACTTCACAGTTCTATCCCTGCCTTCTCCGTGAAATCAGTTTTTCGCTCGATAAGTTCCGCTTGCTTTCTTTTTGATAAGCTCTCAAATACACCTTTATACCCCTTTTCCATCAAAGGTGTGTCTTTTGCCATCAGATACAGTTTTGTATTCAGCCATTTCTCTCATAAATCCTCAAATAATGTGACACTGTCCGTAAAAGTCACGGCATCTTCAAACCCATGTGGCGGCTTATAATATTGCAGCTTTACATAGCCATATCGTCCTGCATCGACAACCAAGATATTCTCCATCTCATACAATTCAGCAAACGCATCAGCCACTTTTTGACACTTTGCCTGTTCTTCCTCTGTGATATAAAACTGTTTTTCCATATTGTTTTACCTCGTTTCTTTTAAGATTTTACCATGTTTGTCCAATAAGGGCTATCTACATACACCGGATATTCACATTGCTATTTTTCCCATTTTTCATTTTACTCACAATTCACACCGGTAAAGGCAGTCCAGATTATTCCTTTGAACGCTGTCCGTTTTCTAATATAGCGCTTTTTGATTGACATTGAGTGAAAAAAGTACCAGAACATATTATTTTTAACTGGATAGCAGCCACAAACCCATTAAAAAGCTTTATAACTGCCTTTATGCTGTG
>CANPYT010000122.1 GCA_947588705.1 uncultured Acetatifactor sp.
GCTCCAGCTGCCTGCTGACTTCCGCCTTATCCCCATTCCGCAGCAAGACAACAAATTCGTCGCCTCCGTACCTTGATATATATCCGTCCTCGCCAAAAATCTCCTGCAGCGCCGCAGAAAATCCTTTCAGGATCCTGTCGCCCGCCTCATGGCCAAACCTGTCGTTGACATGCTTGAAATAGTCAATGTCTATGAACAGAAGGGCCGCCTCGTTTTTCAGCGTTTTCCCCAGGTAGCTCAAATACTGGTCGGCGGTAAAGTCAAACGCCCTTCGGTTCAGCGCCATGGTCAGCGGATCCTGGATGGAAAGATTCTCAAGCACCCTCTTTTCCCGCGCCTCCCGCTTATAGAACACGATAAACGTGACCACCGTCGCCACAAACAGGATCCCTAAAAAGATAAGCACACTGAAACGGAACTGCTGTACCGCAGACGAAAGGGTGCTGCTTGGGATCCGCACCACCACATACCACCCGTGCATATAGTTTATTTTGGAATAAACCTGCGTATAGGTCCTGCTGCCGATCTTATAGACAATGCCCGCCGTTTCCTGGCCTGCATCCATCTTGTCTTTCCAGAGGGCATAATCTTCCTGATACCCGGGGTCCAAAGTCTTCCGAAAGGCGATCAGGGCATTGTCCCAGCTGCCTATGGAATACCTGTTGGGGCCGGCGCACTGTATGATATTATCCGACGACGCTTCCATCAGCCATATTTCGGTATCCTCCGTCAGGATATCCGTATATGCCATATTCTCTATTTCCCTGAGCGGATAAGTCAGAAAGAGGCACCCTTTCCTGCCTCCCCCGTAAGTACAATCCGCGAACATGGTAAATACTGTCTGGCCCGTCTTTCCCGAGCGGTACGGCGCCGAGATGGACACCGGATCGGCAAGTTCCGCGGTGTCCAGCAGCCTCCACTTTTCAAATTCGCTGCGCTCTGTAGAAGAAGCATATATCCGCTTTTCTTCGTCGATAAACCCTACGCTGGCATACTCCCCGCCCACATCGCTCTGTGACAATATGTCGTACAGCTTTTGAAGATCCGGATGGTCCTGGGCAGACAGTACCGCGGCCATCGTCTCTGCCGAACGGGTCATATAGAGTATCGAACGATTTATCTTTTCCGTTACAAGGCTGCAGATATCACCCGTAAGCTTTTTGTCGTTCCTTCTTATCAATCCGTCAAAGCTGAGAAGAAGCACTCCCACGCCTATGCAGCATATTATAAGGTAAATTATCAGCATCCTGATAAACGAAAAATTTCTGCTGATCTCACGCGGTATATTTCTGTTTTTTATCATATCCATACTTATCTCAGTTGTGCCGAAGCGCTTCCTGAACCTCTGCCTGATTTATTGTGTCACGATTGACTACTACAACTCCCATGTCTACAAACTTCGCCGGGGCCTCTTCCCCGCCCATGAGCCTCAGCGCCGTCTCAATGCCGGTATAGCTCATGTCATACTGTTTTTGAAGGATGGTAGACGCCGTGTATTCATCGTCATCTATCAGCGCCGCGATATCATCGGAATAATCGAACCCGATCACCACGATATCCTTACGCCCATGCTCCTTGACCACCCTGGCAAACCCTCTGGTGGAACTGTTGTTGGTCCCGAAAACACCTCTGAGATTCGGATATTCCAACAGCTCCTCCGCGCATTCCACAGCTTTGTCCAGGTATCCGTCGTTGCACTTTATGTCCGGGATCACTTCCCAGGATTCAGGGGCGTTTTTGCTCCAATACTTGAAAAATCCCGCCAGCCTCTCACTGATGGTCTGCGAGGAGGCGGCCCCCAGCTGCAGGCCGATCTGTATCCTGTCGCTTTCAGCCACACCGTTCTTTTTCAGCTGGGCGATCATCTCGCCGGCGGCCTGCTGGCCTGCCATAAGGTTATCGGTCATATAACACACATCGTAGCTGTCCGTATTCGCCATGGTGTCAAGAAGCACGATGGGTATGCCTTTCCGATAGGTCTCATCTATCTTTTCCGAAAGCATGACCGAATCGTCCGGAGCCAACAATACGGCGTCCGCTCCCGCATCCGCGGCGGCGTCGAGCAATCGCTCCTGCTCTTCCCAGTCGGTCTCAACATATGTGCCGCTGAAATATACGTTGCAGCCAAATGCGTTCCCGCCGTCCCTGGCGCCGTCGACCATGACCTTCCAATAACTGCTGTCAAGGTTTTTCACGATAAGATATATGTTTTTCCGTCCATCCTGCACCTCGTTGAGCGCCTTAAAATCCGGGGAAGGCATGGATACCTGCTCCTCTTTTCCGCCTTTCGCGCAGCCTGACAGCAGGGCAATCAGAAAAACGCCCATCAGCAGGGCAAAGATACGCTTCATTTCGCCCGCACTCCTTTCACATGATACATTTTCATATGATATATTTGCCATTTTAACACATTATTTCCGTTTCTTCAACCGCGCCACAGCGGCAGCTCCAGGCTGCGCGTCCTGCGTTTCCGCCTCCTGCAAAGAACAGCCGCCACGGCAGAGAAGTGCCGCCATGCTTTCCTCTAAAAGTTTCTTCAAGGACAATTTCCGAAAACCGCTTTTCTCCTATTGTACAATAATTCTCCCGTTTCCGCAATCCCCGAAGGTATGGAAAAAGCCCCCCGGCATACACCGGGAAGCCCTGCTTTACCGTCTATTTGGTTCCCATTATCCGTCGGCAGACCATCCTCCACAAAGCTCCAGGACAATGCCCCGAAGCGATTCTTTTCCTCTTGTCTCCCTAATTTCCAGAATTTCCGCCGAATCACCGGCTTTATATCATACATCCGTAACTGCCAGAATCGTACTATTATGTACCTGAGCTTTTGGGAGCGCTTTTGGGGCACTTTTCGGACGCTTTTCATGCGCTTTTTCGGGCTTTTTCCCTAACACTTTTCTCAGACGCCTTCTTCTTGCGCTTCTCTCATAAAAACGCCCGTATCAAACGCCCGTATCGCCCTACCCGGATCAAATCTTCCTCCACTTCTTCTGATATCAACAAGTCCTGTAAATTTTCCACATCCCCAACAGGGATATTCTCCCTGTACATCTTGCAACAATTTCTGCTCTTACTTGTGTTTCCAATGAGACATTATATCTTATAGCCAAGGAGCAAATCCCCTGCCCCATGGGGCGAACGGACTAAGGACAAGCTAAGCCATGCCCCGTAACTCGCTACGGGGTATTTGACTTGGACGCCATCTTATATACATCTTCCTCCAGCGCTTTCCGGCGGCGATGTTCATGCGCTATTTCTTTCTGGATCTCGTCCATGCGCCTGAAGATATCCAGTATGACATCCTGCTCATTTTCAGGCTGCGAGCCTATTTCCTGCTGTTCTCTCTTTTGGAGCTCCTTTCTGAAAAGAACCTTGAAAAGGACTCGCACAACAGGCTGTATGAAAAACAACTGTGTAAAAAACGCAAATGGGAAATTGAAGCAGACCAGCTTTAACCAATTTGCAAGCAGCGTAAAAACATGAAAACCCGTATAATATGGATAATAAAGAAACGCGGCAATAAAACTCATCGCAGGACACATAATGCCGACAGTTGCGCATATGATTGCCGTTTCAAAAATCATCGGATGGTTCTTGGCAGGGTTAAATACCCTGCTGGCCAGTTTAAAGGAAGCCGGACTTCCGACCAGAATTTCCAGCAAATATGCAAGACAAAACTCAATAAGGATGCACGCCCAAAGAGGCAGATAAGTTCCACACATATAAACTCCCCCCTGTTTGTTAAGCGCCGCTATGACCCCTGTGGTCTGGTTAATTTCCATCAGGGTATTTCCGTTTACTACATACAAACTGTAAAAAACATAAGCGTGTACCGTTATCACGACCGTGATAAACGCGTACACCATTCTTTGGAATTGATTTCTTGGCATAATTTTTCCCTCCTGTTTGAGCACAAAAAAAAACATACAGCAACTTGACGCCGTAAAACATACTCTGTGATCAGATTTACGTGCCAAGCACTACATGTGTCATTATGCGCGATGTTCATTTTTTCTACATGACAGGATACCACAATTTGTTGTGAAAAGCAAGCGTTTTATGCGGCACTTCCACCGGAAGCAATTCCGGAGGCAATTCCACCGGATCCGTAACAGTTCAGCCAGCCGCCTGATTTGATGGAAAATCGCGCTTGCACGAATTTTCCATCATGTCTGGCGGCTGAGGAAGCGCCATTTTATGAGCAAAGGAAGTCGCGGAACGACGAAAAGCGCGTAAGCGCGGCTTTGCGAATGGCGCGGGCTGAACTGTTACCCCAGACGGACATGTGCTTCCATTACACCATCTGCCAAATAGTAATACAGCGTTTCCCCACCCTGTCGAATGTTTAACAAAATCAATGTCTTATCATCTTCAGTTCTATAAAAGCTAAGATGAAATTCCGAAACCGGATCAAGGCGTGTCTTTATCTGCTCACTGATAATCTCCGCATCTTTCTCTGCATCCAAAAGCGCTCTTACTTCATTATCATTCGTAACGCCAAAAATCAAAGTACCGCCAACACCGCTTGCAAAAGCGCTGGCTCTTTTGCACCAACTTTTTTTGGGGTCGCTTCCAGCGCATGTTTTTTGTCATAATCGGTTATCTCTCCGATCAATTTTGTTGGATCAATCTGCATCAGCCTATTACCTCCCTAACAGATAAACATAAAGCTTATCTGCGCACTTTAAATCCATACTCTTTCTTTAATCTCTCAAAAATTTCAAAAGCTACCGGACAAATCTCTATCACATCTAACACACTAAGCAAACTGGACAATCTCTCTGG
>CANPYT010000123.1 GCA_947588705.1 uncultured Acetatifactor sp.
TGGACAGGGGGATCGTTTCGCCGTCGATGGTGACCTGGCGTTCCTCCATACATTCCAAAAGTCCGGCCTGGGTCCTGGGGGTCGCGCGGTTGATCTCGTCCGCCAGCAGGATATTCGTAAAAACAGGCCCCTTGCGGAGGACAAATTCGTTGCTCCGCCTGTCATAGATATTCAGCCCCGTTATGTCGCTGGGGAGAAGATCCGGCGTAAACTGGATCCTGGCGAAATCCGCCTCGATGGTCTTTGCCAGGGTTTTGGCCAGCCTTGTCTTCCCTGTGCCGGGCACATCCTCCAAAAGCACATGCCCTTCCGCCAGTATTGCCGTCAAAAGAAGCCTTGCGGTCTGTTCTTTTCCCACAATGACCTTTGAGATATTATTCAGGATCTTTTCACATAATAGCCTGCCGTTTCCTTCCATAATCTCCATAAATCCCTTTCCTGATAAATTCATTATGTTTATCATGATACCACAAGCGCAGGAAAGGAAGCGCCGCTTCCTTCAGCGGCATTTACTTTCCAAGCGGCGGCATCCGGTAGAATGATTATACCACACTGCCTTCCGGATTGCCATATCAAAAAATGGACGGGCCAGATTCCCGCCAGCCTGTTCTAAACAGGCCGCGGGCACAATATGCTGTAATAACCTCTTTTGGACGGGTGTTGCGGTATGGGCGATGTGAGCATGGAAAAAAGGATGCGGCTTTTAAAACAGATCCGCACCCGATATAACGAAGATCAATACGATCTGTCCAATCGGGAGCTTCTTCTCTATGGGAAAAGCTCCCGGTCGGCAGAACGGCCGGAAAGGGCCCGGGAAGAAGACTTTCCTCCCGTGGAAGGGCAGGTCTCCTTTTTCCGGCTCAGGGTCGCCCTGGCGGCAGGGCTTCTGGGGCTGGTGATCCTGATGGACATGAACGGCATAAGAGTGGCCGGGATCACCGCAGATGAAATCTTCCAGGCGATCTCGGCCGATTTTGAATACGATATCCAGGCATGGGCGGAGGCTTCGCAGCCACAGCCCGCCCCCTGACGACTGCCTATGGGGCCGATATCGGCCCCTCCGGCTTATGCGCCCCGCAGATGCCGGGTCACAGCATTCCGCATAGGTAGCGGCAGGCATTTTCCAGTGTCCTGGTCTCTCTCCCCGCAATAAAATACAGATCCATTTCCTCTTTTCCCTCCGCGCAGAGACAGGGCCCGCCGCCGGAAGGCAGATCACAGAAAAACACAGGCCCCTCGGAAGCGGTCAGGATCCCCCAGCCCCTGTCGGAATACAGGAAGGGAAAAGGGAGGGAGCTTCCCAGGTCCTTTGCAGCGGCAGAAGCCTTGGGAACCGCTGGCCGGGAGAGATACCTTGCCGTATCCTGTAACCGCAGAGGCTCCCGCCCCATGGGATCCCGGGCAAACAGATGCTCCTTCCTGCCGGGCGTAAAATAAAAACGACATCCGGAGCTCCCTCCGCCCTCCGCGGCCGTCAGCTGTATGCCCTCCCGCTCCCGCTGGGCAAACAGCGGCTTTTTGTCACGGTCAAAGATCTTTAAGCACCCGGTGCCCTTTTGGATCTGGACCAGCAGCTCCTCTGTGGTAAGTTCCACCGACGGGCCGTATTCCCGGTATGTCCAAAAACGGTACGGCTTGTCCACCGCGATCAGGGGATGCGCTTTTTCCGGGAGGGTACCGCCGCCGGAAAAGGAGATCCGAAGGATGCCGCTGCCCACGGGGCTCAGACGGAGCAGCCCGTAACGGCTCTGGATCCGCAGCCCGTCCTCGGCTTTGGAAACCCAGCGGACGGACAGGTCAATTTTAGGATGCCCCGGAACGGGAATCTTCTCCCGGGGAACGGTGCTGCCGAAAGCGGGAAGGGCCACGGCGTTTTCCACAGGCGTATGTTCCGGCTTCCTCTCCGCCGCCGGAGCAGGTTTTGCCCCATAGGAAGTCAGCGGCTTTGCATGTTCCGGCGTCGCCGTGGAGGGAACGGGTTTCAGGACGACCCGTGCCCTGGGCCGTTGGGGAAGGACGGCCTTGGCCGCTGTCTCTGCCTTGGCTTCTGTCTGAGCTTTGCCCTCTGCCTTTGCCTCTGTCTTTGTTTTTGGCCCTGCCTCCTCCGCCTTGCCAGCCGCATCCTCCCTCTCAGGCAAAGGATCCGCGATCAGGCCGGTGAGGTCGAGATCGTCTTCATAGAGGATACAGAGCTCGTGCAGCGCCCTGGTGGCTGCCACGTAGAGCAGCCTGGTATGGCCGTCATCCACCGGATAATCTTCCCGCGTGGGATTCAGGATCAGCACCGCATCAAACTCCAGCCCTTTTGTATATGCAACCGGCAGGACCATAATGCCGGTTCCAAATTCCGCTTTCTCCGGGTCGGTCTCCAGAAGATCTGTCAGCCGGGAGAGCTCCCGGGCTGCCCGCCGCGCCCCGCTCTCGTCCCTGCAGACTACCGCTATGGTGGCAAGCCCTCTCTCCTGCCAGTCCCGGCATTGCCGGGCGGCATCCTCGAAAAGCCTTCCCTCCGTGCTTTTTTGCATCCGCACTTCCGCGCCATGGCGGATCAAGGGCTCCGCCGGATAGGGAAAAAAGCTGCCGTGTAAAAGGATGTTTGTGGCAAAATGGGAAATTTCCACTGTGTTCCGATAGCTCTTCTTAAGGACGTCAAAATGATCCATGGGATCCGTAAGAAGCAGTTCTTTCAACGGTTCCCAGTCATTCAGGCCCATCCCGAAGCGGATATTCTGCGACACATCTCCCATGACCGTGTAGGTACAGCCCCTGACGCAGGCGTACAGGCAGCGGTAAATCATCATTCCGAAATCCTGCGCCTCGTCGATGACGATATGGTGCGCCTCGCTGATGACCTCTGTCTCCCTGGTGCGCCGGTAGAGGTATGCGAGAGCCGCCAGGTCATAGACATCTAATTCCCGGCCCGGGATCGTTACCTTTGCTCCCTTTTCGTTCTGTTCCCGGAGAAAATCCTCATACAGCCGAAAAATAGGATACTCCCATTTCTTTTTGCCGTATCTGTTACGGAACGCTTTCAGGATAGCCTTCTTTTCCTCTTCGGTATATTTGATATCCTTCCCCAGGAGCTCATCCCGGACTTTGATAAGAAGCCGTTCGTTCAGCATATTGATCTTGTTTTGGATAGAGACGTCCGGGTTTTGGGAGAGATAGCGCTCCACAGCCTCTCCGTCGAGAAGCAGGATCAAAGGGTCTCCGTCCGCGCTTTTATCGTAAACGCCGTTTTTCCCGTCCTGGATGCCCTCCACAAACTGCCTTGGATTGAGGTAGACGGATCCTGTAGGGATAAGCCGCCGCTCCAGCCTGTCGCAGAATCCGCGGAGCTCTTCAAACCATTCCGTCCCTCCCTTTTTCTTTTCCTGCCCGCCAGGGCCGCTCCCCTGCCGGATACGGTATTTCTTTTCATCCCATTCCTCATAGAGCAGGCGGACGAACAACTGCTCCATGGTCATCTGACGCACGCCATATACGTCCAGGTCCGGCAGGACGCCCGTGATATAATTGAGCAGGATGCGGTTGCTTCCCACAATATAAAAGTCCTCCGGCCGGAATCGCTCGGCGTAGTTGTAGAGGATAAAAGAGATCCGGTGCATGGCCACTGTAGTCTTCCCGGAGCCTGCCACGCCCTGGACGATGATATTGTGGTAGGGGGAGCGGCGGATGATCTCATTCTGCTCCTTCTGGATCGTGGCCACGATCTCCCCCAGCACCGCCTGTTTGCTGCGGGCCAGGTACTTTGTGAGCAGCTCGTCATTGGAAATGACCTCGCTGTCAAAATAATCCTGAAGGGCCCCGTCCTTGATCTCATAAGTCCTTTTCAGTTTCAGGTCGATGTCCAGGGCCTTCCCGTCCGGCGCTCTGTAGCTGCATTTTCCCAGTCCGTTCTCATAGTAGGCGTTGGCCACAGGCGCCCGCCAGTCTACGACCTGCTGGTGCGTGGCGTCGCGGGCGATGCCGCCTCGGCCGATGTAAATCGATTCCTGACGCGCTTCAGACTGATCGTAATAGACGATCCGGCCGAAGTAGGGGCTGGCCAGCGCTTTCACATTCCTCATGAGAGCCTGTTTCATGTGGTCGTGCATCGTGATGGTGTTGCATAGGATCGTGTACACTTCAACGTCATTGTCATGGTAATGCTCCAGCATCTCATCGATGTCTGCCTGCATTTCGCGGACCTGACGGCCGTATTCCTCCATATTGGAGTGAACTACGGCAAGTGTCTCCTCCAGGTGCTTCTCCTCGTCTCTGCGGGAGGTTCCCTGAATGTGTTCTTTTTTCATCTTTTACCTCATTTCCGCGCTGCTCTTTGCGCATAACGAGTTTGTGTCAAGCAGCGGACACAAATCTCGCGATTGAAAATTTTAATTTTCAATCTTGCTCCTTTCTGCTCGTTGCCGTCCTCAGGTTACATACGGCGGGCTGAACTGTTACAAAGTATCTTACAAAGTATGTAACAGTTCAGCCAAGCGCCATTCGCAAAGCCGCGCTTACGCGCTCTCCGGCGCTTTGCGCCTATCTTTGCTCATAAGATGGCGCTCCCTCAGCCGCCAGACATGACGGAAAATTCGTGCGAGCACGATT
>CANPYT010000124.1 GCA_947588705.1 uncultured Acetatifactor sp.
CACCACCAGGATGGCGATATCCGTGGAATTGGCTCCCCGCATACGCATGGCGGTAAACGCCTCGTGTCCGGGCGTATCCAGGAAAGTGATCTTCCTCCCCCCAACATTTACAGTATATGCACCGATATGCTGTGTGATACCTCCGGCTTCCTTGTCTGTCACATTGGTCTTCCGGATGGCGTCCAGAAGGGAGGTCTTGCCATGGTCTACATGCCCCATGACACAGATCACAGGCGGCCTCTCCACCATGGCGCTCTCGTCCTCCTCGTCCTCCTTTAACAGCTCCTCTATCACATCGACCTTGACCTCACGCTCGCAGAGGATCTCATATTCCATGGCGATATTCTCCGCGTCCTCATAGGAGATCTCCTGGTTCACGGTCACGATCTTGCCCTCCAGGAACAGCTTCTTCACAATAGCGGAGGGCTGCAGCTTCATCTTTTCCGCAAGTTCCTTGATGGTAATGGTCTCGGGAAGGGTGATCACCTTGATCACTTCCTCCACCGTTTCCTCCTTTTTCTTTTCCGGTTTGATAAATCTGCCGGGGCGGTTCCTTGCGGCCTCGTCCTCCTCATAGATATGGTCTTTCCTGGAGCGCTTATCTCTCTCCTGGTTGCTTGCGCGGCGCTTTTCATCCTCGCGGCGCTTTTCCACATCTTTTGCCGGAGCTTCTCCAGCGAAGCCCTTGCCCTGCCTGTTATCTCTGGATCCGGCTCCCTGTCCGCCGCTGCCTCGGCCGTCGCGCGGGCCACCGCCAAAACCGCGGTTATCGCGCGAACCAGACCCCGAACCACGCCGATCGCCGCCAACATTTTCCGAACCCGGCCTGCCGCCTCTCGAAAAGCCGCTATTCTGCCTGTCTCCCTGAGGTCTGCCATTTCCGCCGTTTCCTCCTCTTCCCTGGAACTGGCCCCGTTCCGGCCTGGTTCCCTGGTAGCCGCCTCCGTTTCCACGGCTGTCGCGGCCATCGCGGCTCCTGCCCTCCTGGGGTCTTCCGTCTCTGGCAGAACGCTCCTGGGTCACGCCCGCGCCCTGTGTGCGCTGGTACTGGGACTGCGCCTGGCTCTGCTGGCCGGAACTCTGCTGAGCCGGGTTATGAGACTTTGCCGCCTGGGATGCCGATGCCTGTGAAACAGGCTGCGCCTGCTGTTCCGCCTGTTTGGAAGCACGGTTCTGCAAAGCCTGCTGTTCCTGCGCCGTCGCTTCCTGTCCGGCTGCCTGCCGCTCCGGGCGGGGCTTGGGCTGCGTGGGCTTAGGCGGGACCATCTGCACCGTCGGCGTGGGCGAAGGAGGCGTCAAAGGCTTGATGGGCCTTACGGGAGCCTGCCCTCTGCGGTCTCTGTCGCCGTACCCGCCGTTTCCTCCCCTGTTCTGGCCCTGGCCGCCCTGGAACTTGCCGCCTCCGCCGGAACGCTGCCCCGGCATCCTGGAATTTTGCGGGTTATTCACCACGATAATATTCTTTTTCTTCTTGGGCTGGCCGCCATCCCTGCCGCCCGCCTGCGCCGGCTTCTGGGCCTCCTGCCTGTGAGGTTCTTTCCCTGCTGCAGCCTCCTTTTCCGGTGTCTCCTTTGCCGGAGGTTCCTTCGGCGCGGCCTGTCTGGCGGGAGCTTCCCTGTCGGCCATTCCCTGCTCCGCAGGCTTCTCCTGCTTCCCGGCGGCCTCCCTCTTTTTCTCCGTCTCTCCCTTTCCAAAAACCTTCCGCACAAGCTGTGCCGTCTCCTCGTCCACAGAGCTTTGCGCCGCCTTGGCTTCTATCCCTTTCTCCTGCAAAAAGCTCAGTATATCCCTGCTTTGCTTATCCAGCTCTTTAGCGAGTTCATGTACCTTTATTTTCGCCATGCTTTCCTCCATTTCTGCCGTCAGCGGCTCCTTACCTTTTTTCCTCTTCCAGTTGTTTGATGACTGCATCCGCTAATCCCGCACTGCACACGCCGACGGATGACCGCAAATCCTTTCCGATCGCCCTGCCCAGTTCCTCCTTCGTCCCGAACCGGACCACGGGCACTCTATAAAAACTGCATTTGTCCGTAAAAAGCTTTGTGGTATTGTCAGACGCATCCTCCGCTAGGATTACCAGCATGGCGGATCCTTTTTTGACGGCTTCCAGGGTCTGAAATTCGCCGCTGACCAGGTTACGCCCTCTCATAGCAATTCCTAAAAGCGAATAAACCTTATTCTGCTTCAAGATCCTCAAACTCCCTCTCCAGGCTGTCATATACCTCGCCCGGGATACTCATTTTAAAAGAGCGCTCCAGGCCCTTGTTCTTCCTGGCCTGTTTCAAACACTCCCTGCTCCTACAAACATATGCGCCTCTGCCGTTCTTCTTTCCGGTTATGTCCAGGCAGATTTCATTTTCCGCCGTTTTCAGGATGCGCACCATCTCTTTTTTTCCCTTCATCTGCCCGCAGCCGATGCACTGCCTCATCGGGATCTTCCTGGCCATCTGCGATCACTCCTCAACAGAAGCGTCATCCGGGTTCCCGGAATAGCCGTCTTCCTCGTAATCCTCTTCCCCGTAAGCGCCGCCTTCCTCATAAGCGCCGTTTTCCTCATAAGATCCGCTTTCCCCATAAGCGTCGCTTTCCTTATATGCGCCGCTTTCCTCGTAAGCGTTGTTCCCGTAGGATCCGTCCTCCTCGTAAGAGCCGTCATAGGCTCCGTCATATTCTTCCTCGTACTCGTCATCCACATAGTCTTCATAGCGGAAGCCAGGCGCATCCTTTGCCTGGGTCTCGGACTTGATATCAATCTTATAGCCGGTGAGCCTTGCGGCCAGCCTTGCATTCTGGCCCTCCTTGCCGATTGCAAGGGAAAGCTGGTAATCCGGAACCACCACCTTGGCGGTCTTCTCATCGGGATCCGCAAACACCGCCACGATCTTTGCGGGTGACAGCGCGTTCTGGATCAGGTTGCCGGGGTTGTCATCCCAGTTGACGATATCGATCTTCTCGCCCCGCAGCTCCTCCACGATGGCGTTTACCCTGGCCCCGTTCATGCCAACGCAGGCGCCGACGGCATCCACATTGGGATTGTTGCTCCAGACAGCGATCTTGGTCCGGCTGCCCGCCTCCCTGGCAATACTGCGGATCTCAACGGTGCCGTCCCGGATCTCCGTCACCTCGGATTCAAACAGGCGCTTCACCAGCTCCGGGTGGGTCCGGCTCACATTGATGCGGGGCCCCTTGGGGGTATTCTTCACTTCCAGGATATATACCTTGATGCGCTCCGTAGGACGGAATACTTCGCTCTTTACCTGCTCGCTCTCGCTGAGCATGGCATCGGCCTTGCCCAGGTTGATGCTGATGTTTCTGCCCACATAGCGCTGCACCACGCCCGTGACCACATCCTTTTCCTTCTCATAATACTGGTTGAAGATAACGCTGCGCTCCTCCTCCCGGATCTTCTGGAGGATCACATTCTTGGCATTCTGGGTAGCGATACGGCCAAATTCTTTGGACTGGATCTCCACATGGAGCATATCGCCCACCTGGGCCTTCTCAGAAATCGCCCGGGCGTCCTCCAGGGAGATCTGAAGGCAGCTGTCTTCCACGTCTTCCGCGGTCTCCACCACCTCTTTCTCCGCATATACCAGAAAGTCGCAGGTCTCCCGGTCGATCTCCACATGCACGTTGTCCGCCTTGCCAAAATGGTTCTTGCAGGCGGTCAGCAGCGAGTTTTCTATAGCCTCAAAGAGAGTCTCTTTGCTGATCTCTTTCTCCTTCTCCAGAATATCCAGTGCCTCCATCAATTCCTTGTTCATCGTTTCCTCCATTCCGGCCTGCCGCCATACTTACGTTAATTGGTTTCTTCCGTTAAAAATCAAACGCCAGACGAATCTGCGCCACATCGCTTCTGTCAAAGGCCCTCTCCGCTTCCCCCTGGCGGATGACGATGCTTCCGGCATCAAAACGCTCCAAAATACCCGAATATTCCCTGCTGCCCTCCACAGGCTTAAAGAGTTTTACCTCTACTTCCATGCCGACGGCAGCCTGAAGGTGCTTATCCTTTTTCAATGCACGGCCCAGCCCCGGGCTGCTTACCTCCAGGATATACGCGTCCGGGATGGGATCCACCCGGTCCAGTTCATCCGACAGCGCCCGGCTCACATTTTCACAGTCCTGTATGCTCACGCCCTCCGGCTTGTCGATATAAGCCCGCAGATAATAGTCGCTTCCCTCTTTTACATATTCCACATCGTAGATAGAAACGCCGTTTGCCTCCGCAATAGGCGCAAGCAGTTCCTCCGTCTTCCTCTCGTAGTCCTCTCTCTTAGACATGCGCTGCCTCCTCCGGCGGTTTCCCCGTCAGCCGGTTCTCCCTTCATACATCAAGAAAGAGTGGCGGGAGCCACTCTCACTGAAAAACCATCCACTTCAAAGTCAACATCGAACAAGTACATTGTAACCCCCGCCATAGATCTTGTCAAGGCATTTTCAAATCTTTTATTCCATCTTTAGGGCAATCGCAAGGTCCCAGCATAAAAAATCATTCGCTATGAGCCAGATTTCCAAAGAGCAGCCGCTCTATTCT
>CANPYT010000125.1 GCA_947588705.1 uncultured Acetatifactor sp.
TAAAAAATTTGACAAAAAAATACAGGCTTTATGCGGCCTGTAGCGATTTTTCCTTGATTCAACTGTTGAAGACCCGTCCTTCTGCAAAAAAAACCGCGATCCTGCTCATCTTATCTCCTTTCGCCGCACCCGGCCCGCTATTCTTCTTTCCAATAGTATACACAGGAAAAAGAAAGATTGCAATTCCAATCCGGAATTATAATTATTTGCGAATGCCCCCGAAGTGTGGTATACTTAATTTAATTATCGGTAACATCAGCCGGGAAGAACCTGACAGAAAAGAGGCTTTGCAAAGACAATGGAAATCGAACGGAAATTTACCATCAGACAGCTCCCCGAAGACTTGAACAACTACCCTTCCCACCATATTGAGCAGGGATACCTAAGCGACTCTCCTGTGGTTCGGGTCCGCAAGGAGGATGACGAATATTACCTGACCTATAAGGGCAGCGGCATGATGGCCCGGGAAGAATTTAACCTGCCCCTGAACCAGGATGCCTATTATCACCTGAGGGAAAAGGTGGACGGAAAGATCATATCCAAGCAGAGATACCTGATCCCCCTCCTCCACCCGGCGGTCCAGAAGGGCTGTCCCCAGCCCCCCGCCGACTACAGCCTGACCATCGAGCTGGACGTGTTTGACCCGCCCTTTGCCCCCCTTGTGGTGGCGGAGGTGGAATTTGGCAGCAAAGAAGCCGCGGAAGCCTTTGTTCCCCCCGAGTGGTTCGACGAGGACGTGACCTACCGGAAGGAATACCATAACTCCTACATGGCGCTGCAGACTTAAAAGCGCTGTCTTACGCCTGGCTGAACCACATGAGATAACAGAAATACGCCCCATACCCCAAAAGCATGACGGCGCCGCCCGCCCTGGTCAGCTTCTTCTTCCGCAGCACACACAGAAGCAGCAGCACCGCCGACGCCAAAGCGACGATACTGTCCACAAGGAAATTTTCACCGTACACCACCGGCGTGATCACCGCCGCGGTGCCCACTACAAACAGGATGTTGAAAATGTTGCTCCCCACGATATTCCCCATGGCGATATCCGACTTTCCCTTCACCGCCGCGGTGACGCTGGTCACCAGCTCCGGAAGGGAGGTCCCAAGGGCTACGATAGTCAGGCCGATAAAGCGCTCGCTCATGCCGAAGATGACCGCCAGCGCCGTGGCCGCGTCCACGGTCACATTACTGCCGCCCACGATCATCAAGCCGCCGACAATTACCAGAAGCGCCATTTTCCAGAGAGAAAGCTCTTTCCCCTTCTTCTCCTCCTCGGCGCTTCCCGCGCCTTTCTTTGCCATCTTCAGCAGATACCCCATGTACACGCCCATGAGCAGCCATAGCACTATGCCGTCTATCCGGCCCACAGTGTGATCGAACAGCCCCAAAAGCCCCAGGACCACTGTCACTATGATCACAAAGGGGATCTCGTATTTCACGGTGGATCCCTGCACCGGTACGGCGCGGATCACGGAAGTCAGGCCAAGGATGACCAGGATATTCAGGATATTGCTTCCGACCACGTTCCCGATCGTGATCTCCGCGCTGCCCTTCAGCGCGGCCGAAATGCTCACCGCCGCCTCCGGCAGGGAAGTGCCGATGGCCACTATGGTCAGGCCGATCACCAGCTGGGGGATCCCAAATTTGTCCGCTATCCCGGAAGCCCCCTCCACAAACCAGTCCGCCCCCTTCATCAGCAGGCAGAAGCCCGCCACCAACAGCAACAGTTGAATCACGATCTGCATATATCCTCCGTTCCGCCGCCTTCGCGGCCATCCATCCTCCGGCGGGGGTCATCCCGCCAGCCTTGCAAGAAATTCTTTCTCCGGCACGGGCTTTGAAAAGAAATATCCCTGCAGATACTCGCAGCCCATCTCCTGCAAAATGCGTTTCTGCTCCACGGTCTCCACGCCCTCCGCCACAATGTGCATACTCAGGTCCTGGATCATGGCCACGGTATGGCGCAGGGCCCGCATGGCAGAATCATTCTCCATGGCATACCACACCATGCTCTTGTCCAATTTCACGATATGGAACGGATACTTCAGGATATTGGTCAGATTGGAATAGCCCGTCCCGTAATCGTCCAGGGAGAAAGTAACGCCGCCAACCCTCATGCGCTCCATGGTATTCCAGAGAAATTCCCGGGCAATCGTGGTCTCCGTCACCTCCAGGTTGATGGCTGAATAGGGCACCTCGTACTCGTCCATGATACCGTAGAGCATCTCACATATGTCTTCCTGCATACACTGGACCACAGACAGGTTTACTTCGATATACTCGATCCCCTTCTCCCATATCTTTTCCCTGGACATCATCTCGCACACCGTCCGGAACACAAATTCCCCGATCTTCAGGATCATGCCGTTTTTCTCCGCCATGGGGATAAATTCCTCGGGGCTGATAAACCCAAGTTCCTCATCCCTCAGGCGGATCAGCGCCTCCGCGGAGTGGAACCGTTCCAGCGAGCTGGAATAAATGGGCTGATAATACACCTCGAACGTTCCCCTGGCCAGCGCCTTCCGCATCACCTGCAGCACTTTGCTCTCACGGCGTTTCCGCGTCAAGATCTCAGCGCTTCCGTGGTGCACATGGCCGTCGCTGTCCTCAAACGAAATGGAATCGGCATAGTCCACCGCGTCCATCACATCCTCCAGCGTCGCCACTTCCTGCGGGAAATCGATCTGGAGCAGATTGGCCTCCATCTGTATGTTCATATCCCCCAGCACCATCGGTTCGCCCAGCACACCCTGGACGGCCCGCACCACGCCTTCGAGTTTTTCAGGATCCTGCTCCACCAGGACCGCCAGCTTATCCCCGGCCAGGCTGAACAGCCCTATCTTTTTCAGGGCGCCCTGCAGCTCCCTGACGATCTGTTTCATCAGCACCTGGCTGAACTCCACTCCCGCGGATTCCCTCACGGAATGGAAATTTGCCATACTGATCACCAGCACGTGAAAGGTTTCCTGATGCCCCACCTTCGCGCTTACCATTTTGTCAAACCCGCGCCGGTTATAAATGCCAAGCTGCTTGTCCTCATCGTCATTGGCTCTCCAGGGACATATACAAGAGCAGCAGGGTCACGGAGACCGCAAACTGAAGGAGAAGCACCTCGGACATCGCCACCTGCAGCACGATGCCCAGCACACAGGTAAAGAGATAGAAATACACTGTAACCCGCTGCCACACGTTCAGCTCCTGCCGGAACCTTATCACATAATACAGGGAACCGGCCGCATACACCGCGGCGGCCAGATACAGCAGCGGGAATCCCCATCCGTGCGCATACCCGCCCTCCCGGCTGTAAGTAAAAATGATCCCTGTCAGCGGGGAGCTCAAGATCAGCAGCGTCGAAAAAGCCGCCGGCACAAAGAGCACCGCCAGGTCCGTCCTCTTCCAGCCGCTCAGCCCGCTCACGGAGACCCTCAGATACAGATAATATAAAAGGGGAAGAAGGTTGAAGCAGATCAGGTAAACCACGTTGATCCCGCACCCAATAGCCCCGGGAATCTCCGCGTATTCCGCCGCCACGGCAGCCATATCCATCACCGTGGTGATCATGCTTGACCAGAGAAGCCCGATAAATACCCTGGTCTGAGACATGTGTATACATTTCTTATGATAAAAGTGGATCATAATGACCAGGGTCAGCACCAGGGCCGCCACATCGTAGTGTATATTGTATCCCATACGTTCCTCCTGCCATATTCCGACTTCCGGATTAAAATCAACAGCGCGAATCCAACAGCCGCCTGTCCAGATTCGCGCCATTTCCTGCGGATAACAGGACTTGAACCTGCACGTCATAGACACCAGAACCTAAATCTGGCGCGTCTGCCAATTCCGCCATATCCGCACAACAGAGCCTGGGAGATCCCGGCCCGCTTCCTGAATATGAGTATATATCCCCCACACCGGTCTTGTCAATATCGATCCTGCCAGGCGCAGGCCATATCGCAACAGTTCAGCCCGCCGCGCAGCGCCATTCCCGAAACCCGGCGCTGACGTGCTCTCCAGCGCTGTGCGCCTGCCTTTGCTCAAAAAAACGCTCCCTCAGCCGTCTGATCTGTTACGCCATATCGAAAGCACTCCCTCTGCCGCCTGAATTGTTACGACGCATCGCCGCTTTGTCCCGTCCACACAAAAAAACTCGTGACAAGATAATCACGAGAAACGCCATACCTACGCCGACCACGTCTGACAGCGCATGAGACATGGGGGATTCGAACCCCCGACACCTTGATTAAAAGTCAAGTGCTCTACCGACTGAGCTAATGTCCCAAATAAAAAAGCAGGGCTAGCTGGATTCGAACCAGCGAATGCAGCAGTCAAAGTGCTGTGCCTTACCGCTTGGCGATAGCCCTATAGATGACACCAAGCATGTCATTCTGACACATCCTTATCGGCAAGGGTGGATAAAGGGATTCGAACCCTTGGCCTCCAGAGCCACAATCTGGCGCGCTAACCAACTGCGCTATACCCACC
>CANPYT010000126.1 GCA_947588705.1 uncultured Acetatifactor sp.
AAGGAGCTCCCGGGGCGGAAATGGATCAGCATTTTCTTCGTGATCACCATGTATTTCGGCGGAGGGCTGATCCCGACGTATCTGGTTGTACGGGACACGGGGCTTCTGAACAATATGTGGGCGCTCTTTCTCCCCGGCGGCGTCGCTATGGGAAATGTCATTATCGCCAGGAATTACTTTGAAAACAATATTCCCAAGGAACTTGTGGAGGCGGCTCAGATCGACGGGGCAGATTACATGAAGATCTTCCTCAGCGTAGTGATTCCCCTAAGCCGTTCCATTATGGCGGTTATGGTAGTTTTCTCCATGGTGGCTTTCTGGAACGACTGGTTTACCGCGTTGATTTATCTGAATCCCGACCAGGCGCCGCTCCCCCTGGTGCTCAGAAGCCTGCTGATCGCCAGCTCCGCTTCTAAGGAAGCAGTCACGGATGTGGGCTATGCGGAACTGAACCGGATCACGGAGATGATCAAGTTTTCCTCGATCATCGTAGCGGCCGCGCCCATGCTTATGATTTATCCTTTCGTGCAGAAGTATTTTGAGCAGGGCTTTATGACGGGGGCTGTTAAAGGCTGAGGCCCTCCGGCGGAAGCCGGGAAGCGGAAAGGGCAAAATAGGATCAAAAGTAGGATCACAGGGTAAGAGGCAGGAAATAGAAAAATAGAAATAGAAAAATAGGTGATAGAAAATGATAGAAAAATAGAAAAGAGAGAAAGAGAAAATAAGGAGCAGGGAAATAGGGAATGGGAAAATAGAATAACAGAGAAGGTAGCAAAAAGAAAAAGAGAAGTAAAATCGGAAAGGAATGATAAAATATGAAAAAGCATTTGTTGAAGAGGATCCTGTGCCATGTGCTGCCATTGAGTCTTGCGGCAGCAGCGCTGACTGGCTGCGGCAGCGGAACGCAGGCGAGAGGAGACGAGAACCAGACGGATTTTTTGTTGGTGGGAGGCATGAGCGTCCTGAGCGGAGGCTATGATTCGAACCCCGTTCTTCTGGACATGGCGGAAAAGGCGGGAATTACCATAGAATGGGATGCTATGTCGGATTCGCTGGCTGAGCGTGTGGGCGTCCTGATCGGCGGACAGCAGCTGCCGGATGCTTTTATCGCGGTTGGCTTCAGCCAGTTTGACCTCACTAAGTATGGGGAGGACGGAACTTTTATCGATCTCACAGACTACATCACGCCGGAGATCATGCCGAATCTCTCTGCAATTTTAGAGGAAAAGCCTGAGATCCGCTCCGCCATCACCATGTCAGATGGAAAGATTTACGGGCTGCCATCGGGCGAGCTGATGGGCACGGCGGCCCTGGGAAATGGAGACAATTATTCCATCTATTCCGTGCCGGAGTTTTCCATGATCAACAAGACCTGGCTGGATGAACTTGGCTTGGATGTTCCTACGAACCTCACGGAGCTTCATGACGTGCTTGTGGCATTCAAAGAAAACGATATGGCTGTCAAAAACGGAAATGCGGCGGGGTCTACGATCCCTATGTCTACCGGGTTTGACCAGTGGTGCTGGGGCCAGGAGATCTTCTATGCGGGTTTCGGGTTTACTAATTTCACCAGCGATGTGTGTTTTGACCTGCTTGTAGATCCGGACGGCAGCGTCGAGTTTGTCAGCGCCACTGAAAAGTACCGTGACGCCGTCAGTTATTTCCATGACTGGTATGCGGAGGGATTGATGGATATCGAGATGTTTTCACAGGATACGAACCAGCTCATCGCGAAATGCTCCTCCGGCAGGGTAGGCGTTACGACTTGGTGGGAGAAGGATGAGATTCTGGGAGACTATGCGGACGATTATGTTTTCCTGCCTCCGCTGAAAGGGCCCGAGGGAACCGATTATGAGGATACCTGCAGCCTGAACCTGCGCTCCGGCCCTGCCGTGACATCCGGTAATCTTAATATTACCAGCGCCTGCGGCAATCCCGAGGCACTGCTCCGGTACTTTGACCAGTGGTATGACGGCGAGACTGTCATGCAGCTTCAGTATGGCCCTATTGATATTTACTTTACGGGGCAGGATGAAAACGGTGTCTGGGAGTCTATTACCGACGAGGAGGCCCGTGAGCGGTTTGGAAAGAGCGCCGGGGAACTGAAAGGGCTTTATGAGGTATATGGTCCCAGGCTTGTGCTTCCGGAGTACTATAACAGCGTGTTTTATATGGAAGATCGGGCTACAGAACGCCTGGAGTATCTTGTAAACGATTGGATCCCTTACGCCGAGAATAAGCTGTCCTATCCTAATGATGTGACATTTACGGCCGATGAGCTGGATACCATTGATCGCTATAAGGCCGATTTTTCCAGCCAGGTGGCGGAGTATGAGGGAACCTGGCTGAAGAATGGCGGCCCTACGGACGAGGAGTGGGAGGAATATCTCACCATGTTAAAGGATAACTGCGGCATGGAAAGGCTTCTGGAGGTTTATCAGAATGCATATGACCGATATGTCCAGGCGGCGGAATAAGGCTTTACAATTGACACAGTAAAAATGGCGGAGGAGAGGAATATGGGAGGCAGGGTTATGGTTAGCGACATCCTTCAAAAGGCGCGAGAGTATGAGGAAAAATACGGAAATTACATAAGGGAGGACGAAAGGCCGGTGTTTCACCTGTCGCCCAGGGTAGGCTGGATGAACGATCCCAATGGTTTTTCGCTTTACAAGGGGGAATATCATCTTTTTTACCAGTACCATCCCTATTCCACGAATTGGGGGCCGATGCACTGGGGCCATGCGGTGAGCAGAGATTTCCTGCACTGGGAATATCTGCCTGCCGCCATCGGCCCTGATGAGGACTATGACTCCGCGGGCTGCTTTTCCGGGTCCGCGCTGGAGCTTGCAGACGGAAGGCAGCTGGTCATGTATACCGGGGTACACAGCCTGCTCAACGAGGATGGCACGAGGAAGGATGTTCAGGCACAGTGTATTGCGGTTGGAGACGGGCACGGGTATGAAAAGTACGTGTCAAATCCCGTGCTGGACGGCAGGGATCTCCCGGAAGGATTCAGCAGTACTGACTTTCGCGATCCAAAGCTGTTTCAGAAAGCGGACGGTACCTTCGGCTGTGTGGCAGGCTGCCGCACAGAGGACGGCAGCGGCTCTGTGCTGCTGTTTGAGAGCAAGGACGGTTTTGAGTGGCATTTTGTGACGGTGCTGGACAGGTGCTACAATGAATTTGGCAGGATGTGGGAGTGCCCCGATTTCTTTGAGCTGGGGGGGAGGCAGATCCTTATGTGCTGCCCCCAGGAGATGAGCGCCCTTGGGCTGGAATTTCACAACGGCGATTGCTCCATGTTTCTGATAGGTAGTTATGACGAGACAACGCACGTCTTTGAGAGGGAACGGGTTCAGGCAGTGGATTACGGCTTGGATTTCTATGCGCCGCAGACAATGCTGACGGCTGACGGCCGGCGGGTCATGATAGGCTGGATGCAGAACTGGGACACTTGCGTGGCACAGCCAAATGGGGCGAAATGGTTTGGGCAGATGACGCTCCCCAGAGAGATTTCCTATCGGGACGGAAGAGTGATTCAGAGTCCTGTCAGGGAGTTGGAGAACTTTCACGGGAGGCGGGTGGTATATGAGGACGTGCCGGTGCAGGAAGAGACTACGCTGCGGGGGATTTATGGCCGGGTGATCGATATGACTGTGACCGTCAAGCCGCTGCCCTCCGAGCCGTATTCACAGTTTCGCATGAAGGTCGCTTCGGGAAGCCAGCATTATACCTCAGTGACCTATACGCCACGGACATCTACGCTCAGGGTAAGCCGGGATCATTCCGGCTCCAACCGGGATATTGTCCATGTGCGGGAGTGCTTTGTGCGGGACCGCGGAGGTGAGCTGACGCTGCGGATCATATTGGATCGTTACAGCGCCGAGATTTTTGTCAACGGGGGAGAGCAGGTACTGACGCACACCTTCTATACGCCTCTTTCCGCGGACGGCATCAGTTTCCAATGTCAGGGGAAAGCGCTGATTCATGTGGAAAAATATGATATTGTGATCTGAGGGGATAGCCACGGCCTTAAGGATACGGCGGCTGGCTGAACTGTTTTTGGGATTAGAATATACGCGAAAATTCAAGAAAAAATTTGTCTTGCCAAATGATGCCGGTTGTGGTATGATACCTTATGCTAGGCCGTCGGTCAGAGAAAGGTGTTTAACGGCTCCGAGAGCAGGTGGCCGGGAACGGCATAGAAGCGCGGCTCCATGGTCAAGCGGTTAAGACATCGCCCTTTCACGGCGGTAACACGGGTTCAATTCCCGTTGGAGTCATTTAAGTCCCGAAAGGGTATGCGGACCTTTAGCTCAGTTGGTTAGAGCAACCGGCTCATAACCGGTCGGTCCTG
>CANPYT010000127.1 GCA_947588705.1 uncultured Acetatifactor sp.
CAAGCCCGGCCAGTTTGTCTGCCGCTTCATCTTTCGCCGTTAAAAAGATAATTGGCATCTCGGAAAAGGTGCGGATCTGCCGCATGAGGGAAAAGCCATCCCCATCGGGCAGCATGACATCCAAAATAGCCAAATCAGGGGATTCTGACCTGGCCGCATCAAGTCCGTCCTTCATAGTTACCGCAGATACAATATTTTCAAAGCCCTCCTCAGTGAGAAATGTCCGGAGCATTTTAAGAAGCTCCGGCTCATCATCTACAAGCAAAATCTTCTTGCTGTGTAAATAGGTATGATCCATAGCAGCACCTCCGCTTTTTCGATTATACCACCTTTTCTTGTCATTTGCAGTTATGAACGGAAAAAGTAAGGTAAAAGTAAGGTTGCGGGAAAGTTAATGTCAGGTTGATGATGTAACATAGACGCATAGAAAGGAGTTGGTTCTATGGACTATATTATCACCACAGAACAGTTGACGAAAAAATACAAAAACTTTATTTCCGTCAACAATGTTTCCCTTCATATTCGGAAGGGCAGCATCTACGGATTCCTCGGCCCTAACGGGGCAGGCAAATCCACCACTATGAAAATGCTGCTGGGACTGACAGCCCCAACGAAAGGCAGTTTTGCGATTGATGGCCGACATTTCCCGGAGGACCGGCTTGCCATCCTGAAGGAGATTGGTTCCTTTATTGAATCGCCATCCTTTTACGCAAATCTGACCGGCCGGGAGAACCTTGACATTATCCGCCGGATCTTGGGGCTGCCTAAAGATACTGTTGACGATGCCTTGGAACTGGTTGGTTTGGAGGAGTTTGGAAACCGGCTGGCAAAGAAGTATTCGCTGGGCATGAAACAGCGCCTTGGACTTGCCGGTGCGCTGTTGGGCAGACCGCCTATCCTCATTCTGGACGAGCCGACCAATGGCCTTGACCCTTCCGGCATCCATGAAATCCGGAACCTGATAAAATCTTTACCCGGCCTCTACAACTGCACCATAATGATCTCGTCCCACATGCTTTCCGAAATTGAACTGATGGCGGATGACATTGGCATTCTCAATCATGGACGCCTGCTGTTTGAGGGAAGTCTGGATGATCTGCGGCGTAGCGCAAAGCAGGCGGGAATGTCCGCTGACACCAAGCTGATCTCAGATCAGCCGATTGAAAGTCAGCTGGAAGATGTATTCCTCGCTATGGTAGATCAGGACAATGCCGCCAGAAAGCAGAGGGCGCAGTTATGAGTATGCTTGCGATTGAGCTTCGGAAAGAAAAGCGGACAGGTGTTATCACTGTGTTGCCTGCTGTTGGTATTTTGGGCGCTGGTTATGCCTTTCTTAATTTTATTGTGAGGAAAGACACCTTGCTGGGTTTGCCTTTGGCTCCTATGGATGTTTTGCTGACCCAGCTTTACGGCATGATAATGATTTTGAATCTGTTTGGAATCGTAGTTGCCGCCTGCATGATCTACAACATGGAGTTTAAGGGTAATGCTGTTAAGAAAATGTATATGCTCCCTGTAAATGTCCCTGGAATGTATCTTTGCAAATTCCTGATCCTATCGGCCCTGCTTTTCGTGGCAGTATCTTTGCAAAATCTGGCACTTATGAGGATCGGCATGACAGACTTACCGCAAGGGGCGTTTGTGATGGGAATGCTGATCAAATTTGCAGGTTACTCTTTCCTTACCTCAATGCCCGTTCTGTCGTTTATGGTTTTGATCTCGTCCCGTTTTGAAAACATATGGGTGCCGCTGGGCGTTGGCGTTGCCGGTTTCCTAAGTGGGATGGCATTGGCTGATTCGAGCATTAACTTGTTGATGATCCACCCTTTCGTCATCATGCTGAAACCTGCGGTTGCTATGAGCGCACAGCCGGACACGGCAGTCATCATAGCCGCATGTATTGAAACATTGGCATTTCTTGGCGCTGGGTTTTGGATGGCAAAAAATCTGCGTTATGAGTAAGGAGGGATCTGGATAATGAGTTTTTTGGAACTGCTCAGAATTGAGTTTATGAAAGTAAAACGCTCGAAAATCGTACCGTTGATTTTTGTTGCGCCTCTGCTGGTGGCTGCCTCCGGGGTCGCAAACCTGAGCCGATATTTTACGCCGGAATACACCAACGCCTGGCCCGCTATGTTCATTCAAAGCGCACTGCTTTACGCCTACTATCTGCTGCCGTTCTCCATGATCGTGGTCTGCGTGATGATCGCGGGCCGGGAAACAGGAAATAACGGCATCCTGAAAATGCTTGCCCTGCCGGTCAGCCGCCATGCGGTCTCCATAGCAAAATTCTGCGTGCTGGTATTTTATCTGTTTATGGAGATGGTTGTATTCCTCGCGGTGTTCGTAATCGCCGGAACAGTTGCAACGAGAACTATGGCCGTGACGGAAACGCTGCCCATCCTTTATCTGCTGAAATGGTGTGTCGGGCTGTTTCTGACAATGCTGCCGTGCATGGGAACTATGTGGGCAATCACCGTACTGTTTGATAAGCCGCTGTTTTCCGTAGGATTGAACCTGCTTCTGGTTATCCCCGGCATTTTGGTTTCTGCTACGCCGATTTGGATAATTTATCCGTATTGTTACAGTGGGTATTTGGTGTCATGTTCTCTGCATGATTTTACAGTCAATTCCAACATAAGGACATTTTCCATTTTCCCGTTCCTGCCGGTTGCGATACTGGTATTTTTGATAGTGCTTGTGATTGCGGTAACTCAATTTGGAAAGAAAGAAATGAGGTAAATATGGAAAGTAAAAAGCTGAAAACTTTGAGTCTGGTTCTGGCATTGTTTTTGACATTCTTGCTGTAAGGAACCGAAGCTGGTTTGAAGAGCCGTGTGCGGGAAAACTGCACACGGCTCCGTGAGGGGCAGCAGGCAAGCCTTTCACAAAATAAAACTGAGGAGCGTCGAGACGGTCTGCTTTTAGCTGTAATAACGCTGCTTTTTGCTTTTGGGCTTGTCAGGAATGGTAAGCCGTATCTTTCCGCTCTCAACAAGCGGGCGAACAATATTTGTCATAAGATAATTTATGGATAATCTGCCTTTAAAGTGTTCCTCAAGTTCCGCGCGGGTTCTCGGTGTTTTACAGAAAACCAGTAAATCTGCTTCATTACCCGTGGCAGGCTGCGCTATATCAGTTCCGTTATAAAGCGTCACTTTGAACACGCCTCGTTCGTTTTCAAATTTCGGCTCAGGCAGTCCGGCATTTTTCATGGCATTGTAAACAGTCGGTATACCGCTGTATCTGTTTTCGGTAATGTCAAGGACTTCCAACGCATTTGCGAGGAACGGGTTACGGGTATCAGCCGCTGTTTTTCCCAGTCTGTCAAGAGTCATTCTCCCGTAAAGTCCGCCCGGATTTTCGATTTCAAGGCGGTTGGAAAACATTTTTATCGTTATAGGCGTAAAATCCGTATGATTGCTGTAATCGCGGTGAATAAGAGCGTTCAGTATCAACTCTCTGACAGCGATAATCGGATATTCTGTTTTATCGGCGCGTTTTCCCGTCTGCGGGTCGATCAATGTCGATGTTTTCATATTTTTTCTTACAAATTTCAACGCGCCATCTAACATAAGCGCAATATTTCCCTCGATACGTGCGTTATCAATAAAGCGTTCGTCTGTTGCATCATCCATGCTCATTTCTGTGCCCTGGATCGATACGGCGGTAATACATAGCTGTGGGAAAAAGCCCTGCGGATACAAAGAAAATAGCAGTATCCCTGCCAAGGTGGGCTTATCATCCAATGTAAAGCCTTGTAAGGAATTGATTTTATCATTTTCAAGGCCGGCAAGGTTCGGCTTTTTTGTCCGCATTGAAAGAATGTACTCAGTATGCGCATCCGTTTCAATATCAGAAAGCTTGGCGCGCTCTGCAACTCTCAATTCGTCCTGGATCTTTTTTCGGAACGCTTCATAGCTGTAAACCTCATACTCGGTCATATGCCTGTCGCCGTCGCCCACACGCACGTAAGAGCCCTTCAAACGTCCGACGCCTTTATAAAAGCAGGGTTTTTGGTCGTTATCGATTTCCTGTACTTCTGCGCTTACGATGGTTTTTCCATCTATATTTACAACGGTACATAACGGCCGCAGCTCAGGTTCCATTTGAACAGCCTGCTCCATCAATTTTTTCTGCAGATCGGCGGAATCATATACGCCGCAAACTTCAAAGCCGTTTTTTTCATCAATTCCAAAGACAATAACCCCTCCGCCATTCTGGTTAGAAAACGAAGAAAGCGTTTCAAGCAGTTTCGGACA
>CANPYT010000128.1 GCA_947588705.1 uncultured Acetatifactor sp.
CTCCAGCGTTTCCTCCCAGGAGCCATACTTCATATCCTTAAAGGAGAGGTAGATGACCGGATATCTCCCCTGATAGCCCCGGTACTTCTCGCCGCAGGCCCAGATCTTCTTATCGGTGAAATAGCGGGAGGTGTCCTCTTCCCTTTTCTCGAAGAAGGTTCGGAGCATATCCATGTTCATGGTCTTTCCAAAGCGGCGGGGGCGGGTGAAGAGAGACACCATAGGGCGCTCATCCAGAAAGTCCCGGATCAGCAGGGTCTTGTCGATATAGTAATACTCCGTGGAGGCGAGGCGGTAATCGGAAACGCCCACCGGCGGCGGGAGCCGGTCAGCCTTTTTAGCGGTAGCCTGCCGGAATGCCCCTGTCTTTACCCGTCCGTCCGCCGGTTTCTCTGCATCGGCGGGGATAGCCCAGCTGCGGCCGGCCTTTTCCGCGCCGGGGATCTTCCCGGCCTTGCAAAAGCCGGTCACGCGCCGTTCGGACAGGCCCCATCGTTTTGCGGTTTCTTTTGCGGAAATCATTTCGGACATAGCGCGTTCCTCCCTGTAATTTCATATTCTAAAACTCATTATATCCGTTTTCGGAAGGAAGTCAACAAAGTTTCGGAAGGATATCGTTATTTAGCGGAAATATACCGATTTAAATTGATATACTTCCGAATCATATCATATAAAGCATCCGTTTTTCAGGTTTCCTGTATGGCGGGCAACCGCGGTTCAGCGGCAGTTTGCCGGATATGATACTTTCCCCATAGATGCCGGGGTGAATGGAGAAAGTGAATGAAAATGCGGTAGTTTTTCATTTAAGGCATGCTTTCGGAGCGAAATTAATTCTAACGCTACATTCTAACGGATAAAAATATTGACACTGCGTATAACGCGCATTAGAATGTGGCTAAACAGAAAATTTTCCCATCAACAGTACAAACACCCGTAAAGCCGGGAGAAGTAACAATCCCGGAACATGGTGGTGATCTGAATCTTGATACCGTAAATCCTAAATTGCACAGACAAAATAATATCGTGAAATCACGCGATGGAAGTAGGAACATCTGCATATCCACGAGTGGCGTGAAATGATGGATTTATTAGAAAAATACGTAAGAAATCTTATGCGGCGGAAAAGCCGTAATTGACAGAGAGGAAAAAATTGGGACATGGAAACACAAAGGATTGAAACGCCATATTCGGAAATAACGGTTTGCCTTGACATGGCGGGCTGTCCAAATCGCTGTAAACATTGTTGGCTGGGGCACTTTCCCAACGGAAATCTGTCGGAAGCCGATCTGCGCTTCGTCGCGGAACAGTTCAGACCTTTTACTTCCTGCCTTATCGTGGAGGATTGGTACCGTGAACCGGATTTCAGCGACAGGTATAAAGAGCGGTGGAAACTATGTGAATCGCTCTCCGATCGGCCGGGAACGCATTTTGAATTGCTCAGCGTATGGCGTTTGGTAAGGGATCCGGAATATGTAAAATGGCTTTCGGCTTTGGGCCTGAAAGCGGCGCAGCTCACCTTATTTGGAGGTGAAAAGACTACCGATTACTATACCGGCCGGAAAAATGCGTATCGGGAAATCTTAGAAGCAATTGATATTTTGATTGACAATCGTATTTCTCCGCGCATACAGATATTTTCAAATCAAGCGAATATCGACGAAATGCCATTGGTCGAGGCGCTGATCACGGGATTGCGGCTTGAAGAGCGCTGCAGGGATTTCGATGAAAAGTTCTCCTGCTTTATCCATCAAGGTTCCTGCGACGGTGAAAACGAGAAGCTGTATCAGATCCGCATTACGCCCACGGAGGTGCAAAAAATTCCAAAACTGCTTGCCGGGTATACTTTAAGGCATTTTCATAAAGAAAACCTGATCGATGTTTTTGGGAAAACGGAACAGGAGTTGTATGAAGCGCTGCTTTCAGATGATTCTACAGCAAGTTATGTGACTGATAAACCAGTGTTTTATGTGGATCCGCACATGAATGTTTATCCTAACGTTACCTCTCCGGCCCCGTTTTGGCTTTTGGGAAACCTGAAAACAGACGGCGTTGAAAGGGTACTGGAAAATTATGCTGAGAACCGGAGCTTGGCGCAATCTGTGCGGATGAATGTGCCGGTTTGCGAGCTCGTTAAGGCTCAGGGAAACCCGGCCAGCCGGAGACTGTTTGGAAAGAGCGATTATATCCACTATCTTTTGAATACTTATTGCCGGTCAAAGGGCAGCAAATAAATGCGTTGCTGGAAAAGCATGAAACGGAGGAAGCTATGGCGGAGAAATTTTTAACTCTTATGGCAGATTTGGACGATGCTTCGCAAGAGCGCCTGCCCGGATGGTATGGCGTACTGGAGAAAGCGGGATTCGTCGGCACACAGACGCCGGGACTGCCTTATCATATTAGTATGGCTTCGTTTCCCCTTGAACAAGAGGGAGAGATCGTTGAAACCCCTAAAGTGCGCCTTTGCGGTGCGGGCTGCCTTTGATGAGATGCTTTTAACGTGTGCGTTTTTGACAAAAAAGCAAAAACGCACACGTTAAATTTGAAAACAGACTCAATATCTGCTGTGAGTGCAGAGAGCGCCGGTGGGCTAATTTGCGGCGCTGCGTTAAATTTAAGGTTGAATTTATACAATTCCCGGCGTTTTAGCGGGATACATATGAAAAAGCCGGATCTCTGTATCTATGAAGAAGCCGCCAGGCGATTAGGAGTTGATTTCAACGAGTGTGTATTTGTGGGTGATAGAGGAAGTAGTAACAGTTCAGCCCACGCCATTCGCAAAGTCGCGCTACCGCGCTCTCCGGCGCTTTGCGCCTGCCTTTGCTCATGAAATCGGCGCTCCCTCAGCCGCCAGACATGATGGAAAATCGTGCTTGCACGAATTTTCCGTCATGTCTGGCGGCTGGCTGAACTGTTACAGAAAGTAATGAACTTGAAAATCATATAATTGCAAAACGTGCGAGAATATAGTATAATGCCATTACAAAACGTGAAAAATATTTCCGCAAGTATGTTGCAAAACGTGAATTCGGAAAGGGCTGAATGCATTCATGTATAGGAAATATGTTAGTTTTTTGACAGATTGGAAAGAAAACAAATCGAAAAAGGCGCTTTTGGTGACAGGCGCCCGTCAGATCGGCAAAACCTATCTTGTGCGGGAATTTGGTAAAACCTACGAAAATTTTGTGGAAATCAATTTTATCACTGAACCGGAAGCCATGGAGATATTTTCAGGTAATCTGGATGCGGATACCATTGTCATGAATCTGACGGCGTATACCGGTCGCTCCATGCTTCCAGGGAAAACACTTCTTTTTCTGGACGAGATCCAAGAGTGCCCACAGGCCAGAACCGCCATTAAATTTCTCGTGGAGGACGGGCGTTTTGACTACATTGAGTCCGATTCTTTATTGGGCGTCCGCTATAAGCATGTCATGTCCGTTCCTATCCGGTCGGTTATGAAACCATTCTTCAGATGTATCCTATGGATTTTGAAGAATTCTGTATTGCCAATGGGGTGCAGGAAAATGTGCTTTCCTATTTGAAAGACTGTTTTGAAAAAAAGCAGCCGGTAACGTCCTCCATACATCGCACGATGATGGAATTGTTTCGATATTATGTGATCGTAGGAGGGATGCCGGAAGCGGTTCGGATTTTTATTGATTCTCATGATATGATGTTGGGGTCGAATAAGCATTGGCTCTGATAGTACCTTGAAAATTTCACACACGGCTATAAAAAGGATTGCTTTTCTGATATAATGAAATCATCAGAAAGGGTGCGCCAGTTCGGCGCTTGAAATATAGGCAGGTGAACGACATCTATGGGGAGAGGTTTCTGGACTGCTCCTATGGGTTCAGGCCGAACCGGAGTGCGCATGAAGTAGTTCCGGTACATCAACCAGACCGTGATGACGCGCAAGGTGAATTATGTACTGGAAGCGGACATCAAAGGTTTCTTCG
>CANPYT010000129.1 GCA_947588705.1 uncultured Acetatifactor sp.
ACCTCAGTTTTTTCATGGTTTCCCTCATTTCCGCGCTGCTCTTTGCGCATAACGAGTTTGTGTCAAGCGGTGCGCAGACACAAATCTCGCGATTGAAAATTTTAATTTTCAATCTTTCCTGTCTCCACAAAAAAGAGGGAGAACGATTGTCCTCCCCCCGCGTTTTTCTGTTTTTTATACCAGCTCCAAGATCACTTCCATCGCCGCGTCGCCTTTCCGCTGGCCGATCTTCACAATCCTGGTATAACCGCCCTTGCGGTCTGCATACTTTGGCGCATACTCGTCAAAAAGCTTCGCCACAAGATCCACTTCCTTGGTGTTTCTCTTTCTGCCGGCTGCCTCAGCGGGAACATCCACGACAGGATACAGCACCTTCAGCATCTGACGTCTCGCATGAGACCTGGTAGGCAGATCCTTCTTGACTTCCTTCTCCACCTCGTCATAGACGGTAACGGTAACGCCATTCTCGATCCGGAGGATCTTGCCGTCCTTGTCACGATGGGTCTCAGAGAGTACCTTCTTGGTGTCCTTGTCAATGATCTGCTTTACCCTCTTGCCGTCCTTGTCCTTGCGGGCAACCTTAGCGGTCACCTTGACCATCTCGTAATTGTCTTTCTCCTTTACGGCCAACGCGATCAGGCCATCCGCGATCTTCTGCACTTCCTTAGCCTTCGCCTCGGTCGTAACGATTTTTCCTCTTTGGATCAGCGCAGTTACCTGATTCCTGAGCAACGCTTTTCTCTGGTCAGAAGTTCTGCCAAGTTTTCTGTACTTTGCCATAATGTAATTTCCTTTCTCCACTCATGGTACATCCGGCCACGCGCTTTGGACTTACTCACCGAATGCTTTGTTGGTTTGCCATTTAGAGATGAACCGCCGACGAACCCATCGGATTTACCGCCTGCGGAAAATCTGCCATATTTACCTTACTTCTTACTCCTCGCTGGGATTCAGGGACAGCCCCAGCTCTTTCAGCTTAGCAAGCACCTCTTCCAGGGACTTGCGGCCCAGGTTGCGGACCTTCATCATATCCTCGGAAGTCTTGTTGCACAGCTCTTCCACTGTGTTAATGCCTGCCCTCTTCAGACAGTTATAGGAACGGACGGAGAGCTCAAGCTCATCAATGCTCATCTCAAGCACTTTCTCCTTCTCATCATCCTCCTTTTCGATCATGACCTCAGCGGTCTTTGCGTTTTCAGACAGATCAATGAAAAGGCTCAGATGCTCACTCAGCACTTTTGCCGCAAGGCTTACCGCCTCGTCCGGAACCAGCGTTCCATTGGTGAACACATCGAGAGTCAGCTTATCATAGTCCGTGATCTGGCCCACACGGGTATTCTCCACAGTCACGTTCACCCTCTCCACCGGAGTGTAAATAGAATCCACCGCGATCACCCCGATGGGAAGATCCTCATGCTTATTCTTGTCGGCGCTCACATAGCCGCGCCCTTTGGTGATCGTCAGCTCCATGTACAGCTTCGTGTCCTTGCCGCTAAGCGTCGCAATCACCAGATCGGGGTTCAGGATCTCAATATCCTGATCCGCCTGAATGTCAGACGCATGTACTATGCCCTCGCCCTCATATTCAATGTATGCTGTCTTTGCCTCGTTGGTCTCGCTGTTGTTTTTGATAGCAAGGCTCTTGATGTTCATGATAATTTCAGTCACATCCTCCTTGACACCGGGAACGGAACTGAATTCATGCAACACGCCTTCGATCTTGACCTGGCTTACCGCAGCACCGGGCAGTGAGGAAAGCATGATCCTTCTCAGGGAATTGCCAAGCGTGATCCCGTATCCTCTTTCCAAAGGCTCAACGACAAATTTGCCGTACTTCTTGTCTTCTGAAATCTCAGTAACCTCGATATTAGGTCTCTCAAAATCAAACACTGCGAACACCCTCCTTTTTGAATGTATATATAAAACACAAGCGCTCCGAGGCCATTTCCGCTCTCGAAACGAGACGCGGACATGACCTCAGAGGTCAGCAGGGCTTACTTGGAGTACAACTCGACGATAAGCATTTCATCTACAGGAACGTCGATCATCTCTCTGGTGGGAAGATTCTTCACAGTTCCCTTGAAATTCTCAATATCAACATCCATCCACTCAGGCACCAGTCTGCCGCCGGTCACTTCCGCAATATCCTTATATCTCTGCAAAGACTTTGCCTTTTCCTTGATCTCGATCACATCGCCAGCCTTGACCCGGTAAGAGGGGATGTTCACGCTCTTGCCGTTTACCAGGACATGCTTGTGGCCTACCACCTGTCTCGCTTCTTTTCTGGTCCTTGCAAAACCCATCCGGAACACCACATTGTCCAGCCTGCTCTCCAGCATGATCATCAGGTTATCGCCAGTGGTTCCCTTCATTCTGTCGGCCTTCTCATAATAATTGCGGAAAGGCTTCTCCAGGACACCGTAAATGAACTTCGCCTTCTGCTTCTCCCGAAGCTGCAGGCCATATTCACTTACCTTCTTTCCTGCCCTCAGGTTCTGTCTGTTGGATTTCTTATCATATCCCAGGTAGGAGGGCTCCAGACCCAGGGATCTGCATCTCTTTAATACAGGTACGCGATTTATTGCCATTTTCTCATTTTCCCTTCTTTATTGTTTACAGTACCGCTGCCGCGGCACTTTCTTCCAACTATACCTATACGCCTATACGCACTATACGCGGCGTCTCTTAGGCGGACGGCAGCCGTTGTGAGGAACAGCCGTCACGTCGCGGATGCTCACGACCTCAAGGCCGCTTGCAGAGAGCGCTCTGATCGCAGCCTCACGTCCCGAACCGGGCCCCTTTACAAACACATCAACGGATTTCAACCCATGTACCAGAGCAGCCTTTGTCGCTGTCTCTGCTGCCATCTGGGCAGCGTATGGAGTAGATTTCCTTGAACCTTTAAATCCCAGACCACCGGCACTGGCCCAGCTCAGAGCGTTTCCCTCGGTATCCGTCAGGGTAACGATCGTATTGTTAAAAGAAGCCTGAATATGTGCCTGTCCGCGTTCAACGTTTTTCTTAACGCGCTTTTTCGTTACTTTTTTTGCAACCTGTTTCGCCATTTTTAAACTAACCTACTTTCTTGATTTTCCAGAATCCGTATGATTCCATTTCTCAGTTACGCAGCTAAACGCTTACTTCTTCTTATTTGCCACTGTGCGCTTGGGTCCCTTGCGGGTCCTTGCGTTGTTCTTGGTGTTCTGACCGCGGACAGGAAGCCCCTTACGGTGACGGATCCCCCGGTAGCAGCCGATCTCCTGAAGTCTCTTGATGTTCAGGGCGACTTCACGTCTCAGGTCGCCTTCCACCATAACGTTCAGCTTTTCGATGGCCTCACTGATCTTCTTCACTTCATCATCGGTCACGTCTCTCACTCTGGTATCGGGATTTACTCCAGCCTCCGCCAGGATCTTATTGGCGGTAGGTCTGCCGATTCCATAGACATAGGTCAAACCGATTTCAATTCGTTTTTCTCTGGGTAAGTCAACACCTGCGATACGAGCCATTTACATTTCCTCCATTTTCTGCGCTTCCGCTCTCCGCGGATCAATACGCTGCACACTCCTGGTCTGTTTATCGTGTGCGAATCGTTACTACGTTGATTGGGGCTTTCACCCAATCGGACACAATCCGATCTTTCCAAAACAATCTGCCTTGGTATCAACAAGTAATCTCCTGTAAGCTCTCTATCCCAGTTTTATGATAATCAACATCCGCCTGTACCGCGGAATATTGGTTCAGCCGCACATAGAAACCGGACAAGAACTCACTTGACTTAAGAATGCCTTCCGAGGCATGCCTAAGCGGTGATTATCCCTGTCTCTGCTTATGTTTCGGATTCTCGCAGATTACTCTGATGCGTCCTTTTCTCTTGATGATCTTGCACTTTTCGCAGATCGGTTTTACTGA
>CANPYT010000130.1 GCA_947588705.1 uncultured Acetatifactor sp.
GCATAAAATAACAAAATGTTCTGAAACTACATACAAACAATGGGTAATAACGGTAAACCACCGGAAAAGGAGAAAAAACCGTATGAATATCAGATATGATATAAGGATATAGCATTTTAAAATAAATGTCAAGAACAAAATTTCCAGAATGGATTTTCTGTACAAATTTCCAGAATGGATTCTCTGGAATTTAAAATTTTCGAATGCCGCGGGCCGGACGGTTAGGCCACGATCGGCAAACAATGTGAAAAGGCGGGTCATGCAGATGAAAAACAGTTGTATCAGCAGATTCTTTTTCCAAACCTTGAGATTACGGGGGAATCCGGTCTCTATTATCGCTGTGATAACGGAAATGCCGGGGTCTGGCAGGGGAAGGGGGAGCTTTGCCTGATGAAGGGGGCGGAAGCCGATTTCCATACCTACTTTAATTCATTCTCCTGCGGGAAGTGGCGCAGATATACCGCGATAGATACCGTCAGCCTTTTTTTGAGGCTGGAGGGAGCGGTGGAGATCAGTGTATTCCACAATAAATTCCTCTATGGAATGCTGATCCGTAAGAAGCTTTTCCAGCGGACGGTGATGTCGGATGGGCAGGATATGGTGGAGATCCCTATAGGAGTGCCGGAGCGGATAGGGGATTTTTCATTCTGCCTACATGCTGTAGGGGAAGAGGTAAAATTTTTCGAGGGATATTATGGCGGGACAGCGGCGGCAGGCAGGGAGGTCTCGCTGGCGGTTTGTATCACCACATACAGGCGGGAGGCTTATGTCAAAGAGAACCTGAAAAGGTTATGTGAAATTGCCGGAGAGAAGGTACATACTTACATAGTAGATAACGGGAACACCCTTTCCCTTCCGGCTTCGGAAAAATATACTGTCCTTCCCAATCCAAATACCGGAGGGGCAGGCGGTTTTGCCAGAAATATGATACAGGTGATGGAGGACAGGGAAAAATATCGTTTTTCCCATTTTGTGCTGATGGATGATGATGTGGCTCTGGATCACAGGGTCATAATCAGGCTGGCGGATTTTCTGCGTTTTATAAAGGAAGAGCACAGCAAGGATTTTGTGGGCGGCGCTATGCTGCGAAGGGATATCCCCTATTTTCATGTAGAGTCCGGTGCGGTCCGGAAGGGCCTGGAGATACAGGGATATGGATATGGAATGGACATGAGGGATCCTGTGAATTTCATGCTGGCGGACATGGAGAGAAAGTCGGATTATAATGCGTGGTGGTTCTGCGCGGTCCCGGTCTCTTATGCCCGGCCTGACAACCTGCCCCTGCCGATATTTTTCCAGTGGGATGATGTGGATTATGGATCGCGCAACAGGGCGCGGGTCATCCTGCTGAACGGTATCTGCACATGGCATGATCCCTTTGATTCCAAAAAAACGGCCATGTCCTCTTATTACACGACGCGGAATCCGATGATCGTGAACGCCTGTCATGGCGTGAAAGGGGAGAAAAAGGCAGTGCTGCGGTTTCTCAGGAAGTGTTTCCTGACTGAGCTGTATCTGTATCGGTACGCCAATGCGGAGGCAGTGCTGCGGGGGGCTGAGGATTTCCTGAGGGGCCCGGACTGGCTGGAAAAACTGGATTGTGACGCGTATAATAAAGAGCTTTTAGCGGGAAACGTAAAGCAGTATGAGTTTGAGCTGCCGGATTATACCTGGTACCAGGTCTGCTGCGGGATAGAGGACTGCGACAGGCTGCATGCCGTAGTGAGGAAGCTGACTTTTAACGGCTATCTGCTCCCGGTCAAGAATGATATTACCGTTCCCTGCAGCAGCAACCGAATCGTGCAGGGATATCGGGCGGCCCATATCCTGTTTTATGACGAGGCTGCCGGAAAGGGATATGAATGCCAAAGAGACCGAGGGAGGGCGCTGGCGGATTTCCGGAGATACCGGCGTGTCTTAAGGAAGCTGAAATTTGGGTATCGTCGGGCGGCGGAGGAATACCGCAGGGCTTATCCGCGCCTGCATTCCAGAGGATCCTGGGAAGGGATCCTGGGCCTGAACCTTAAAAACATCATCCGGGAAAGGGAAATGTGAGATATGCGTTTAAAACTATACCAGTGGTTAGTCAACCGTCATGCCGGGATCAGAAGCCGGTATCATAGGTATCACGACGGGGCGGTTGGAGCCCCTCGGTTTCTTTCCTGGCTTTATCTGTTCTGGCTGAATTTCTGTTATTACTTTTTGGGCTGCCGTTTTCTGGATAAAGAAAAGGAAGCCGCCGCTTATGAAGAAAAAAAGCTGCCCATCGGATGCTCGGAGTCAGAGCTGCAGATGCGGGAACGCCAGAGCGTGGACCAGGTCGTAGAGCGCCTGCTGGCCTATGACGTCATTTCTTTTGATATTTTTGATACGCTGCTCTTTCGGCCGTTTTCGGAGCCGTCAGATGTATTTTATTTTATGGGGGATGTGTTTGAGGTCATGGACCTAAAGCGGATCCGTATGGAGCAGGAGGAAGAGGCAAGGGCCATCCATGCCGGAGCGGGAGGCGGAAGAGAGATAAGCCTGCGGGATATCTGGAAGCAGATGGAGCGGGCGGTGGGGATCCCCGCGGAAAAAGGGATGGAGACAGAGCTTGCGCTGGAGCGGCGGTTTTGTTATGCGAATCCGTTTATGCTGCAGGTAGTCAACAGGTTATATGATAAAGGGAAAAAGATGATCGCCGTCTCAGATATGTATCTTCCGGGAACGTTCTTGGGGAAGCTCCTGACGGAAAACGGGTACAAAGGGATCGGCGAGGTATATGTATCCTGTGAGTACGGCTGCGGCAAGGGAGACGGAGGGCTGTTTCGTATCGCCATGTCGGCGCAGCCGGAGGGCGCCGGGATCATCCATGTGGGCGACAATCCGGCAAGCGATATCAAAATGGCCGAAAGATATGGCCTACATACGATGTATTATCCCAATGTAAACAGGAAGGCCCATTGTTATCGGGCATATGATATGTCCCCCGTCATCGGCGGCGCCTATCGGGGGATCGTAGATGCGCATCTCTATTCCGGGCTGGAAACATTTTCCCCGGAATATGAATACGGCTATGTCTACGGCGGGCTTTTTGTGGTGGGATATTGCGCTTTCATACATGACTATTGCAGGAACCATCATATTGAAAAACTCCTTTTCTTATCCCGGGATGGGGATATTTTAAAGCAGGCGTATGATCTTCTGTATCCGGGATCGGATACGGAATATGTGTATTGGTCCAGAAAAGCAGCGGTAAAGCTGGCGGCATGTTTTGACAGATATGATTATTTTCGGAGGTTTCTTTTTCATAAGCAGAATCGGAATTTTACCGTCCGTGAGGTCCTGGATGCCATGGAGATAGGTTTTTTGGAGGGAACGGCCGGTTTGGGGCCGGAGGAAGTGCTGACAGAGAAAAATGCCCCTCTGCTGCGGCAGGCTATCGAAGCGGAATGGGAACAGGTGCTGCGTGTTTATGAGGAGCAGGACTGTGCGGCGAAAAGATATTATGGGAAAGTTTTGGAGGGCGTGGGGAAAGCGGCGGCGGTGGATATCGGCTGGGCCGGCAGCGGAGCCATGACGTTGAGGCAGCTGGTCTCCCGGAAATGGAAGCTGCCCTGTGAAGTGGTTGGGATGATTGCGGGGACGAATACCATACACAACGCGGAGCCGGATGCGTCGGAGAGTTTTTTGCAGAGCGGAAAGCTGGTGGCATATTTGTATTCCCAAAGCCACAATAGGGATCTGCTGAAGAAGCATGACCCGAACAAAGATTACAATGT
>CANPYT010000131.1 GCA_947588705.1 uncultured Acetatifactor sp.
TTCCAGACGAATGCAGGAAACCGCGCCGTTGAAAAACGGCGTTGTTTTATCGGTCAGCGAATGATTTTACGCATACGCCAAAACGGTGCCATAAAGCGGTATAGATAATTAGGAAGATCATCTAATAAAAGATTGTCTATGCGTAGTAGAAAAGAAAATATAGGTTATTGATGTTCTAAGCAAAATCACTTATAATTTGAAACAGGATATATTACCATTATCTGCATGAACAGGACGTATATTATCGTTCCTAATAGCAATTACCACTGAGGATTGAATGAGGATGGAGCACGACAATACTCTTGCCTATTATAACAACTATGCTGACGAGTTTTATCGCAGCACCGTAATGGTTGAATTTACCGCAATGCAGGACCGCTTTTTGGAAAAGTTGAATAAAGGTTCCTTTATACTTGATTTCGGTTGCGGGTCAGGGCGTGATACAAAATATTTTCTGGAGCAGGGATACCATGTGGAAACTACAGATGGTTCAGCTGAGTTATGCAAGCGGGCCAGTCAATATACAGGGATCCAAGTTAAACAGATGCTTTTTGAAGAATTGGCAGCGGTGGATAAATATGACGGCATATGGGCGTGTTCTTCTATACTACATTTACCGATTGATAAATTGGAAAATGTGATGCAAAAGATGACGACTGCACTAAAGAAAAACGGTATCATCTATACCTCCTTTAAATATGGAACTTTTTCCGGTGAAAGAAACGGAAGATTTTTTACCGATATGACAGAGACAACCTTTGCGGATCTGCTACAGAGGGTTGACGGTCTGGAAGTGGAAGAACAATGGGTTACTTCTGATGTGCGTCCAGGGAGAAGTGAAGAAAAATGGCTCAATCTGATTTTGCGGAAAAGGTAGATCCGGATGGATTGGAAATAGAATATACAGATGTTATGACTGGTGATAAAAATAAGAACCGCTTTTTGTATTACCAGCTAAAAATGAGCATGTTAAAGGCAAGCCAGATCGACATTATTGTTTCTTTTCTTATGGAATCTGGCGTCAGGATGATTTTAAAGGATCTGAAGGCGGCATTGGATCGCGGTGTGCCGGTGCGGATTCTTACCGGGAATTATCTTGGCATCACGCAGCCGTCGGCATTATGCCTGATCAAAAAGGAACTGGGAAACAGGGTGGATCTGCGGTTTTATAATGATAAGGAACGTTCCTTTCACCCGAAATCCTATATATTTCACTATGATAATATGGGAGAAATCTATATAGGTTCTTCCAATATTTCCAAAAGCGCACTGACTTCGGGGATAGAATGGAATTATCGGTTTAACAGTCTTGGCGATAAGAAAAACTTTGATCTGTTCTACACTGCTTTTGTCGATTTGTTTGAAAATCATTCCCTTGTGATAGATGACCAGGAACTGACCAGATATTCCAAGAATTGGCATAAACCCGCTGTATCAAAAGATCTGGCCAAATACGATAATTTGGAAGATGCTTCTGATGTTAAGACAGAAATGCTGTTTCAACCGCGAGGAGCACAGATCGAGGCTTTATACGCGCTGCAGGACAGCAGAGCAGAAGGAGCGACAAAAGGACTTGTGCAGGCGGCTACGGGTGTAGGCAAGACTTACCTGGCGGCATTTGATTCTGTTAAATATAAACATGTCTTGTTTGTGGCTCATCGAGAGGAAATTTTAAAGCAGGCAGCGACGTCCTTTCGGAATGTAAGGCAATCGGACGATTACGGATTCTTTTACGGAAAACAGAAAGATACGGATAAAGCCGTTATTTTTGCATCCGTCGCGACGCTTGGCAGGAGTGAATATCTGACAGAGAAATTTTTCGCACCGGATTATTTTGACTATCTGATCATTGATGAGTTCCATCATGCGGTCAACGAGCAGTATCGGAGGATCGTAAATTATTTTAAGCCACAGTTTTTACTGGGCCTTACAGCTACGCCGGAAAGACTGGACGGCAAAAATATTTATGAGATTTGCGATTACAATGTGCCATATGAAATTTCATTAAAAGAGGCGATCAATAAGGGAGTGTTGGTTCCGTTTCACTATTACGGTATTTATGATGAAACGGATTATTCCTCTTTACATCTTGTAAAAGGGCACTACGATGAAAAGGAATTGAATGAAACCTATATCGGAAATGTGAAACGATATGATTTGATCTATAAATATTATAAGAAATACAGGTCCAAAAGAGCGCTGGGGTTTTGCTGTTCCAGAAAACATGCCGAGGAAATGGCAAAGGAATTCAGTAAAAGGGGGATTAAGGCGGTTGCGGTATACAGTAATGCGGACGGTGAGTTCACGGAAGACAGGGACAGGGCGATTGCAAGATTAAAAGATCAGGATATCCAGGTCATTTTTTCTGTAGATATGTTTAATGAAGGCGTGGATATTGCAGCTCTTGATATGGTAATGTTTCTTCGTCCGACGGAGTCACCCACTGTATTTTTGCAGCAGCTGGGGCGTGGACTTCGTACTAGCAAAGGGAAAGAGTATTTGAATGTTTTAGACTTTATCGGCAACTATGAAAAGGCAGGGAGGGCACCTCTGCTTTTGAGTGGCGCAAAAGCTCCGGAAGAAAAAACGGCACATGATTATAGCAGCATAGAGTATCCCGATGATTGTATTGTGGATTTTGATATGCGGCTGATCGATCTGTTCCGAGAAATGGATAAGAAGTCTTTATCCATTAAGGAACGCATTAAGCAGGAGTTTTACAGAGTAAAAGAGCTGCTGGACGGTAAAGTGCCAAGCCGTATGGAATTGTTCACATACATGGATGATGTTGTTTACCAGTATTGCATCAGGCATGCGAAAGAGAATCCCTTCCGAAGATATCTGGATTTTTTAAATGAAATCAATGAACTGCCTGCGGCGGAGCAGGAGGTCTACTCCGGAATAGGCAGAGAATTTTTGGCACTTATTGAAACAACAGATATGCAGAAGGTATATAAGATACCGATTCTGTACAGCTTCTATCATAATGGTGATATCCGGCTCGAAGTTACGGAGGCAGAAGTGCTGGAGGCATGGAAAACATTCTTTGATAATGGGACGAACTGGAAAGACTTTGCACCGGACATTTCCTATGTTGACTATAAATCTATGACAGATAAGCAGCATTTAAACAAAGCCAAAAGTATGCCGATTAAATTTTTGCGGGCGTCAGGGAAAGGATTTTTTGTTGAGAAAGCGGGTTATGCAATTGCGATCAGAGAAGATATGGAATCTGTGATAGGGAATGCTGCTTTTAAGAGACATATGAAGGATATTTTGGAGTATCGCACGATGGAATATTATCGCAGAAGATATGCGGAGTGAGAGAGAACATATGAAACGATTTCACAAAAAGAGGAAACTTTAAAAGAAAGTCTTATGGCGAATAATTATCATCGGGAAGTCTGCTGAATAATTTTATGTGGGCGATTGATTCCGGACGATGGGTATTACACGCTTAAGCTTCTGTACCTTGGGCGATTATAGAGATATTTAAGTATACAGGATGGTTTTCAACAAAAAATTATTATAAAGTTTTGCTCATAATTGAATATTTGGAGAAGAATGGGAAAATTACGCCACAGGCGGCAGAAATGATGATTGGAAAATCTAAATCAACTGTATATAGATATTTATCTATGCTTGTAAAGACGGGATATGTGGAAGTAAGTGGAAGCACGAATAATGCAGTATAAAGTGATAATATTGTAGGGATTGAAATATATTTTATGATTATGGTTAAAAGATGAAAGGCGGT
>CANPYT010000132.1 GCA_947588705.1 uncultured Acetatifactor sp.
TTATTGTTTATATCAGCGTAAGTAATTTCAAAAAGAAACGGAGGTAACTTATGCTAAATGATATAGACAAAGGAACAAGTTTTTATGAGTATTATCAGCAGTGGGTAGATGTTTATAAGAAGGGAGCAGTCAGAGAGGCAACGCTGTCCAAGTATCTGATGACACAAAAGTGGATTGAGAAGCTTGCACCGAAACTGAAAATTGCTGAATTGACGCGAACTACTTATCAGCAGCTTTTAAACGATTATGCGAAAGAGCACGAAAGACAGACAACACTGGATTTCCATCATCAGCTGAAGGGAGCAATACTGGATGCTGTGGATGAAGGATTGATTGAACGTGATCCTACCAGAAAAGCGATCATTAAGGGTAAACAACCGGGAGCGAAAAAGATCAAATACCTGAATCAGTTTGAACTCCATACGTTGATAGCGGATCTGGATTTAAAAGAAGAGGCAAATTGGGACTGGTTTATTTTGCTGGTTGCTAAAACCGGAATGAGATTTTCCGAAGCACTGGCCATTACTCCGGCGGATTTTGATTTTGCCAGACAGACATTGTCGGTTGGAAAAACATGGGATTATAAGGGTGATGGCGGCTTTCTGCCTACCAAGAACAAGTCATCGGTAAGGAAAATACAGATTGACTGGCAGATTGTAGTTAAGTTTTCGGAGCTGATTAAAGGACTTCCGGAAGATGAACCGATTTTTGTGGGGAATACCAAGATTTATAATTCTACGGTGAATGATGTGCTGACAAGGCATTGTAAGTCGTGTGGGATTTCGGAGATTTCTATTCATGGACTACGCCACACCCATGCGTCCCTGCTGTTGTTTGCAGGTGTGTCAATCGCAAGTGTTGCCCGCAGATTGGGACATGCAAGCATGACAACGACGCAGAAAACATACCTGCATATCATTCAGGAACTTGAGAACAAGGATGTCGATCTGGTTATGAGAACTTTATCCGGATTATAAATGTTAATTGAGTGACTGTAAACTACTTACGCTGATTTTTATAGAAATAGGTACGGGGGAATTGGAATGAACACAAAAAACCTGCAGGAGATATTTGAGCGTTACATTGACCGTTTCGAGTTTTTAAATGAGGAACCGCAGATAGAGTATTATAAATGGCAGATATGCGAACAGTATCCGAAATTGCTGAAAGAGGCATTTGAGACAGAAGATGATGCGTTTGCTGAGGCTCTGTGTGAGGTAAAGAAATGTACTCGCAACATCATAGACAGCTATACGCAGCCATTTAACGGTCTAGTGGAGTTTGCAAAGCGTGAGCCGGCTTCTGTTCGGAAGCTGCTTCTCGATCTGTATGCTGATGACGGCGGAGATCTCAAAGTGCAGATGGAGAAGATCGCAGACTTTTTTGTACGGAGCAATCAACTCTTGGATAAGTATTTTCCGGGCAGTTTTCTGTATAAGAACAATTCCCATTCGGTTTCAGCTTTATTGTTTTTGAATGATCCGGATCATCATTATATGTATAAGGCTACGCAGAGACGCCGATGTTCTGCGGGAAGCTCTGCAATGCTTTGTGGGGTTTTTTGCATCGGGTGTAAAGATCCGACACAAAAAATACGGTGAGGGCAGAGTGGATTCTGTCAGCGAAAGCTATGTAGAGGCTTCTTTTCCAGAAAAACAGGTGCAGATCAGCCTTCCGGTGGGAATTGCTAACCGTATTATCAGCGTGGAGCATAACGATTTTGAAAAATTGGCTGACAAATACCGGGAAGTATTAAAACGGTACGATACGATACCGAAAGCACTGGAATATGCGTCAAGGGCGCTGGAACCGTATGAGGAGTATCTGGACGAAAAGCTTATGTAAAAATCTGCAGGAGGATAGCTATGGGATACCTGATCAGTGAAACAACACGGGATGAACGGGAACAGATTGTAAAAGACTCTCTCGGCAACATAGATGCAAGCTGCGATGGCTGTATGGCCGGATTGGCTGAAATGTACCAGGATTACATCGAAGGCAAGAGAGAATTGCGGGATATTAACATGGAATTTCGCACAAGCTATGCAAAAGATGATGAAACGCCGGTGAGAAGTGGATGCGGCTATTGACATCTGCAGACAAGCGGTATGTGAACAATAGTGAGGAGTGCGGGCAATACTCAAAGTTTATAAGCAAGTATTTGACAGTAACGAAGATACAAAGAGAGATAGGTTATATGCGGATCGCTACATGGAATGTTGAGAGGTTAAAACATAAGTCGGAGCTTTCGGGTATACTTGATAGATGCAAGGAGGCAAGCGCAGATATCCTTGTTCTGACGGAAACAGATACGCAGATACATCCTGCATATAAGCATTGTTACCAGACACCTCCGGCAAAGGAAGTGCATCCGGTTCTGTATAAAGGAACTGAAAACAGGGTAGCCATATATACAGATTATGAAATTGTGAAGCAGCATGAGACCTATGATAAATACACGGCGATCTGTGTGGAAATGGAAACAGAAAAAGGGAGGCTGATTGTATATGGCACAATTATGGGAGTATTTGGAAATAGAGAGAAGTCCTATCTGCCTGATTTAGATAAGCAGATGGAGGATATTAAGCACCTTTCGGCATTAGGAAATATTTGTGTTATAGGAGACTACAATAGCAGCTTTTCGGATAATTATTATTACACCAAGGTCGGTAGAGATAAGGTTATAAAAGTTTTCCATGAAACGGGGATAAAGATACTAACGGAGAAGCAACTGGAGTGCATAGACCATATAGCAATATCGGAACAGTTCTGCGATGGTGCAAATATTACTTTGCGTGAGTGGAATATGGACAAATCCCTTTCTGATCATAAGGGGATAGTAGTTGAGATAGATAAAGAGTAAATCGTGTAACAAGCAAGCCCTTTCATTACTATGACCGTATGTACCCATCTCAGGATGCAGCGAGCGGCATAGGGAACCTGATAGCACTGCCTCTTCAGGGAAGGGCGCTAAAAAGCGGCAACAGCGTCTTTGTTGACGAGAATTGGAATGCTTATCCGAATCAATGGGATATCCTTTTAAATCATACGCCTAAAATTTCTGTGGAAGATATCGAAAGATGCATGGCTAAGTGGCAGGCAAAGTTGGCAGGTGGCCAGCAGTCAGTGGCAGCAGGGGGAGTACAAAACAGACCGAAGCCGTGGAAGGAAAAAGAAGGATTTACGAAGTCGGATGTCGTGGTAAGAGATGAGGTCATAGAGCATTTCGCGGTTATTGTATGCAATTTACGTAACAGCCAGCCGGCTGAGCTGTTGCCAATTTACAACCAGGTTGCCTCGCTGTCTTGATTTCACCAATAAAATCAATTATAATTTTACTCAAACAAAAAGAGGTGGAGGCTGCCGATGAACATCAATAATATCAATTTTACATCTTTCATGCGTGTGGCGGAGGCCGGCAGTTTCAACAAGGCGGCAGAGGATCTGCACATTACCTCCACCGCGCTGATCAAGCAGATCAATCTGCTGGAGAGCGATCTGGAAATGCGGCTTTTTGACCGGACCCACAGGGGGATCACGCTGACAAAGGCCGGCGAGTCGCTTAAAAAAGATGC
>CANPYT010000133.1 GCA_947588705.1 uncultured Acetatifactor sp.
AAGGGCTTCCGAAGTCGGCGATTGACCTCGGAAGCCCTTTATTTCAAGCCTTTTTCGGCACTTCTACGCCGGAGAGGGCTTTTTCTGTTTGTATCAAAATCAGCAGGAACATAGATCCGGCGTGTGGTTCCGGTAATTTCCTTACAGAAACATATATTTCTTTGAGGAGGCTAGAAAATGAGATTTTAATAGAATTACAAAATGGGCAGATCGTATTAGGAGAAGCTGTCGATCCGATTCAAGTATCTATTAGTCAATTTTATGGAATTGAAATAAATGATTTTGCGGTTACAGTTGCTAAAACTGCCCTTTGGATAGCAGAAAGTCAGATGATGAAGGAAACAGAGGATATTGTGCATATGAGTCTTGATTTTTTACCGCTGAAATCATATGCGAATATTGTTGAAGGGAACGCTTTACGATTGGATTGGGGGAGCATAGTTTCTCAAAATGAATTGAATTATATAATTGGCAATCCGCCGTTTGTGGGAGCAAGGCTGATGTCGCAAAGTCAGAAAGAAGATGTTTTAGGTGTATTTGGAAAAAATGGAAAATGTAGGCAATCTTGATTATGTATGTAGTTGGTACAAAAAGGCATCGGAATTTATGGCAGGCAATAATATTAGGGCAGCGCTGGTGTCTACAAACTCTGTATCACAAGGAGAATTGGTTGCAAATCTTTGGAAACCGCTGTTTGATGAGGGAGTGCATATAGATTTTGCACACCGTACATTCCGCTGGGACAGTGAGGCGAAGTTAAAGGCTCACGTGCATTGTGTGATTATTGGCTTTAGTACAATTCACTCAGTCAAGAAAAAAATAATATTTACAGAAGAAAGACAGGAAGTGCCTAATATTAACGCCTACCTTTTAAATGCGGATAATATTTTTATCGAAAGTAGGGTGAAATCAATTTGTAATGTACCAGAAATAGGAATAGGAAATAAGCCGATAGATGGTGGGAATTATCTGTTTACGGAAGAATTTATCAATCAGAAACCGCGATACTGTTTGTGGCTTGGTGACTGTTCTCCAAATGAAATAAGAAGTATGCCCAAATGTATGAAACGTGTGGAGGCTGTCAGAAAATATCGATTAGAAAGTACAAGTGCAGGAACGGTGAAGCTTGCGGATAAACCTACCCGTTTTCATGTGGGAAATATGCCAAAACACACATATGTGGTTATTCCCGAAGTTTCGTCGGAGAAAAGGCGGTACATTCCTATGGGATTTATGACGCCGAATATTTTGTGTAGTAATCTTGTGAAAATTGTGCCAGACGCAACACTTTATCATTTTGGAGTTTTGACATCTAATGTCCATATGGCTTGGGTAAGGGCGGTTTGTGGTCGTTTAAAGAGTGATTATAGGTATTCCAAGGATATTGTTTATAATAATTTTCCATGGTGCAGTCCGACAGAGGAACAAAAGGCAAAAATAGAAAAAACAGCGCAGGGGATTTTAGATGCAAGAGCACTTTATCCTGATAGTTCATTAGCGGATTTATACGATGAACTACTTATGCCAACCGAACTTAGAAAGGCACACCAACAGAACGACAGGGCAGTTATGCAAGCATACGGCTTTTCGGTCAAGGATACTACAGAGGAAAGTTGCGTGGCAGAATTGATGAAAATGTATCAATATATTATAACAAGCTAAAGAGTAATGGAATATTATTGAAAAATATTGAAGAGAAATTATGGAGCAAGAAATAAAATGTAAATCTTTAATTGTCATTTTTATACCGTTTTATGAAAATGGTTCAGGCCAACTGGATACGCTTTACCACAATACTTGCATCCAGGATCATCAACAATGCCATTCTCCCACTGGATTCCGATGGCCGTGCCAACATCCTCATCATTGACGATTCCCTGTTTGAGCGGAACTGCTCCAAAAAGTTGGAGCTTCCTGCCAAAATCTATGACCACGCAAAGCATAGGTCCTGCTTGGGGTTCAGGATGTTGACCCTGGGCTGGTCGGATGGGAGCACCTTCGTTCCGGTCAACAGCATCCTCCTTTCCACAGAGAATAAGATTCATTTATTGCTTGACAACGTTTCCTTTATAAACTATGATTTGCTTAGTAAATATACTTAGTTTACTAAGTAAATGAAACAATCAGGAAAGGATCAATTTTATGAAGTCTGATTTAATCACTTGCTCGTTTGTTATGGACAGGAACGTTTACAACGCATTCAAAAGCATTGTCAGCAGACAGGGGCAGAACGTAAAAGGGAATATCGTGAGGTATATGCAAAGTGTTATCCAATATGACAATCCCAACCCTGACACCATTTTAGCTATTCAGGAAGTAGAAGCATTAAAAAAAGACCCAAACAAGAAGGTTTACGGTTCTTTCAGTGAGGTGTTGGAGGATTTAACAGACGATGAATAATGAATCAAAGTACGGTATCGTTCTTACTTCAATGTTCAAAAAGGATTTGAAATTAGCTAAAAGGAGAGGATACGATTTATCCTTGTTAAGTAACGTCGTTGACACGCTTGCAATGGGGCGGCCATTGGCTGAAAAGTACAAAGACCATGGCTTGCTTGGAAATTATAAAGGCTGCCGAGAATGTCATATCACACCTGACTGGATTTTGATTTATGAAATAGCGAATAATGAACTCATTCTTTATCTCACCAGAACAGGAACACATAGCGATTTATTCTAAAAGATATCAATTACACCATGATGAAACCATAACGCTTGAAACCTTTGCAGATCTGGTGTGAGATGCGCTGAAAGATCATCTTAAGGACTGCACAGTGGAGGTACAGAAAACAAACAAGGACAACGGAGTAATCCTCCATGGAATTACCATCACGGAACCGGGGAGTGATCTTTCGCCCTGCATCTATCTGAATGAGGCTTACGAAGATTATCAGGAAGGCAGAGATTTTAATGATGTTGAGAAACTAATTGAATTTCTCAAAACGGGGGAATCTGGAACTTTTATTAATGGGTTTTAGATGGCGCAGATTATAATGTGTGGTTTAGATTTTATAAATGGAAATAGTGAAAGCGGATTATCACTGGAGGTAAAGTATGACCAGAGAGGAAATTTTGGCCGGTGAATCCAAAAGCATAGAGTTTAAGGTAAACTGTCCTGAAAAGAGTATTAATTACACGAAATCTGTTGTGGCGTTTGCTAATGGGAAAGGCAGCAGTATTGTTTTCGGAATTGACGACAAAACCAGAGATATTGTGGGTATTCCAGAGGAGGATGTTTTCCGTGAGATGGATTCCATTACAAATGCGATTTCCGACAGTTGTGAGCCGGTAATTGTTCCTGATAAGTGCGCTTAAGCGAGAGTTGAGTGCACAAGAAAAAATAATCATGGAGTTTATAGAAAAAATTAAGATGGAAATTCAGAAGCAGAGAGTTTCTATTGTAATGAATGCCAGTGCCGGTATGATCTGCCTTTATTGGAATAT
>CANPYT010000134.1 GCA_947588705.1 uncultured Acetatifactor sp.
GGGCCTTAGAGTCAGAGATTATGATATAAAACTGGTGCTGATGGTGGTGGTGTTGTCTTTGGTCGGCGTCGTGGCCATCGGAAGCGCTGACGAATCGCTCCAGACCAGGCAGCTGGCGGGAGTGGCGGCCGGCGTCGTTGTGATGCTCCTGATCTCATTTATCAGTTATTCCGTCCTGCTAAAGCTGTATTGGGTCATGTACGGGGCGAACATCCTGCTTCTTGTGCTGGTGCTTCTGGTAGGAAGCGAGTCGGGCGGGGCCCAGCGTTGGCTGCAGATCGGCGGATTAAGGTTCCAACCTTCAGAAACTGCTAAAATATTGTTGATTTTATTCTTTGCACAGTTTATTATGAAACATAGAGAGAAGCTGAATACGGTCAGGATCATCGGAGCCTGCGTACTTTTGGCGGCGCTGCCCTTTTATCTGGTATTTGAACAGCCGGACCTCTCCACCACCATCGTGATGATCGTGCTTTTCTGCGTGGTCATGTTTGCGGGGGGCGTGAGCCACAAGCTGGTTATTGGGGTCTTGGCCATCGCCATACCGACGCTCCTTCTTTTGATCTCGCTGACTCTCAGGCCGGAGGACGCGGAGAACGAGAACTCTTTCCTCCATGGGTTTCAGCAGGAGCGGCTCCTGGCGTTTTTCTATCCGGATAAATATCCGAACCTGACGTATCAGCAGCGCAATTCCGTCAAGGCTATCGCGTCGGGCCTGCTGGACGGCAAGGGCTATAAGAACAACGAGATCACTTCGGTAAAGAACGGCAACTGGGTCGATGAGGACGAGACGGATTTTATCTTTGCCGTGATCGGGGAAGAATTCGGCTTTAAGGGCTGTCTTCTGGTGATCGTCCTGTTGTTTGGAATCGCGCTGGACTGTATCTCTGTGGCGCGTAAGGCAAAGGATCTGGCAGGGTGTATCATCGCCGCCGGCATGGGGGGCCTGGTGGCGTTTCAGGGTTTTGTCAATATTGCCGTGAGTACATTCATCATGCCGAATACCGGCCTGACGCTTCCGTTTGTAAGCTATGGGCTTACCTCGCTGCTTAGCCTGTTTATGGGGATGGGCTTTGTCCTGAATGTGAGGTATCAGTCCAAAAAGAATAAGTAGAAGGGGTATCGTAAAAATGAATATCGCACTGATCGCACATGACTCAAAGAAAAAGCTGATGCAGAATTTCTGCATCGCTTACCGGGGGATCTTGAGCCGTAACGCGCTCTATGCCACGGGTACGACAGGACGTCTGGTGGAGGAAGCGACCAACCTGAGCGTCCACAAATTTTTGGCGGGCCACCTTGGCGGGGAGCAGCAGCTGGGGGCACAGATCGAAAACAACCAGATGGATCTGGTGATCTTTCTGCGCGATCCGCTCACATCCAAGGTCCACGAACCCGACGTAAACAATGTGGTAAGGCTCTGTGACATGTACAATATTCCGCTGGCCACGAACCTGGCCAGCGCGGAATTGATGATCAAGGCTCTGGAAAGAGGAGATTTCGAGTGGCGTGAAATGTACAAGTAGAAAAAGAATGCAGACCCTTTTGGGGATCCTGCTGCTCTGTTCCTGCCTGCTCTGCGGCTGCGGCGGCCTTGCCTATGGAATGCCCTATGACATAGACCTCGGCGTAAGCAGTTTTGATGTGCTGCCGGGGCAGGATTCCCGGGCGGCGGAACCCTTTGCGGGGGAGCTCTGTGTTGTCACAGAGAATGTGGCCGGCAGCGGCGATGTGAATATGGAGCAGGCGGAGGCGGCGATCCTGTGTGATGTGAACAACCGTCAGGTGCTTTTTGCCAAGGATGTGCACAAGGCGCTCCACCCGGCCAGCCTCACAAAGATCATGACCGCGCTGGTGGCCCTGGAGAACGGAAGCCTGGACCAGGTACTCACCGCCACATCCTCCGTGAATATCACGGAATCGGGGGCGCAGCTTCTCGGGCTGAAGCCGGGGGATACCATGACCCTGGACCAGGCCCTGCGCGTCATGCTGATCTATTCTGCCAATGACGTGGCCATGCTGGTGGCGGAGGGGGTCGGCGGCACGGTGGAGAACTTCGTGGGCATGATGAATGAGGAGGCAGAGCGCCTGGGGGCTACGAATACCCATTTCACCAATCCCCACGGCCTCACGGACACGGAGCATCTGACCACTGCCTATGACCTGTATCTTATTTTTAACGAGGCAATCAAGAACGAGACCTTCCGGGAGATCATCCAGATGACCGGGTATCAGACTACCTATTATGACAGCTCCGGCGCACCGCAGACGGTGGACAAGCGTACCACCAATCTGTTCCTGCAGGGTCAATACCAGGCTCCCGCAAACGTGACGGTGATCGGCGGCAAGACGGGGACTACTAAGGCGGCGGGCTCCTGCCTGCTCCTGCTGTCCAAAAATGTGGGGGGCGCCTCCTACATTTCGGTGATCCTGGGGGCGGAATCCAGGGATGTGGTGTATGCGGAGATGATCGACCTGCTGGAAGAGATAAACTAAAATGGCACGGCCCGTCCCGGGGCCGGGAGGCGCAGGCGGAGAAAAGGGCCGGGCCCCGGGCAGATGGGCGGGAAATAAAAGCGGGAAATAAAAGTGCCGGGCCGCAAGCAAATAATAGTTGTTTTTTGGCTCTGTATCCCTTATAATTGATGTATGGGCAGTAAATAGAATACATATTACGACAGGAGGGTTTCCAATGGTTCAGTTGATCGTAGGAAAAAAGGGGAAGGGAAAGACCAAGCAGTTGCTGGACAAGGTGAACAGTGAAATAAAGGTGGTATCCGGGAGTATCGTTTACCTCGACAAGAGCACCAAGCATATGTATGAGCTGAACAATAAGGTGCGCCTGGTAGATGTGTCGCAGTTCTTTATTGAGAACAGCGGCGAGTTCCTTGGTTTTGTGAGCGGAGTGATCTCCCAGGATCATGATCTTCAGCAGATGTACTTTGACAGTTTCCTGAAGATAGCCTGCCTGGAAGGTCAGGACATACTGCCTGTTATTGAGAAGCTGGATCAGCTGAGCAAGGCTTTTGAGGTCGATTTTATCCTCAGCGTGTCCATGGACGAAGCGGAGCTGCCCGCAGCTCTGAGAGACAAGATCATCATATCTCTATAGGCGGATTGGAAATGGTATTGGTAAGGTAGAAGGTGCGATTGGCCTCGGATCACAAAGCCGGGGCTTTTTGCGTGGCGCTTTGGAGGCAGAATCGTGGCACAGTCGGGAAGGGAAAGGGAAAGAAACGCCGGAAGGCACAACGACAGAACGCGCAGTGATGACAGAAGAAATGGCGAAACCGGAAGGAACAGAGAGGCCAGGAATGGCAACGGCAGAAGGAACGATGACGCCGGAAGGAACAGAGAAGCCCGGAACGGCAACGGCAGGGGGAACGGCGAAATCGGAAGGAACAGAGAGAACCGGAACGGCGATGGCAGATGGAA
>CANPYT010000135.1 GCA_947588705.1 uncultured Acetatifactor sp.
GCAGCGTTTCTATGCAGTCGAGGATACGCCCCATGTCAGCTATGTTTTCAATGTGCTGTTTCAGGGAAAGGAATACCGTCTTCTCCAGGACAGCGCCGTTTATCCGGTGGCTGGTACATGCCTTGTTTGTACGGTTATTACCGCACATGTAATAGACATAAGTTTTCCCTTTCTTACGCACATTGTTGCGTACCATGTTCTGCCCGCAGTCACCACAAAATACCAAGCCTGACAACAGGTAAACCTCTTCCTCCCCAGGGGCAACACGAGTATCCTGCAGCAGCATTCTTTCCACCGCCAGGAAATCCTCCCTTTCGATGATCGCAGGATGGCTGTTCTCCACCCTGCTCCACTCCTCACTGGGCTTTTTTACAGTCCTTTTTACCTTATGGTTCGGCGTGGTACTTTTCCCCTGGACCAATGTGCCGATATAGGTTTCGTCTCTTAGGATCCGGGTCACCGTGGGCGCTGACCATCCAGTCCTGGTGTTTACCTGGAAACCGGACTTGTACTTCAGCCCACAGGAACGCTTGTATTCCGCTGGGGAAAGCTCCCCCCGGTCATTCAGGCGGCCAGCTATCCGCTGCTGGCTGGCGCCCTCAAGCTTCCACCGGAAGATGTCCCGCACCACATCGGCTGCATAATCGTCTACAGCCAGCCTGTGGCGGTCCTCCGGGTCCTTCCTGTAGCCATAAACAGCAAAGGAGCCAATGAAATCCCCCCTTTTACGTTTGATCTCAAGCTGGCTCCTGACCTTGATGGATATATCGCGGCAGTAGGCATCATTGATCAGGTTCTTGAAAGGGATCAGTATCTTATCCGAAGAACTACGCCCGTTTATACTGTCATAATGGTCATTGATGGCAATAAAGCGGATGCCGATGGCCGGGAATATCTGGTCGATGTAGCGGCCCGTCTCCACGAAGTTCCTTCCGAACCGGGACAGGTCCTTGACGACCACACAGTCAATCCGCCCGGCGTCAATCTCCCGGACCATACGCTTGAAATCCGGCCGGTCGAAGTCAGCCCCGCTGTACCCGTCATCCACGTACTCTGCACAAACGGTAATGTCAGGCTTATCAGCCAGGAAACTCCTGACCAGCTCCTTCTGGTTTACGATACTGTCGCTTTCCTCCTTGTCTCCGTCCTCTTTGGACAGCCGGACATAGATTGCAGCGCGGTATATCCTTTTTTCAGTTGAATCGTTCATAGTGGACCTCCAATGTAAAAAATTTCCCGTCAAAACTTTTCACAATGGCCCACCGGTATGCTTATCGGTTAGACTATATCACTTTAAAGCGATAAAGTCAAGTGCCTGCCGTGAAAGTTGCCTCCTCTTCCGTCTGGACAACACATGATACCCATAAACTCTCCGGAAAACACCTGCCATGCCTTAAGACAATGATTTCAGGTATTGCTCCAAACGATCCTCCAGCGTGGCGTCTGTGTCCGAAAAACTTATCTTTACCACTACATTTCCGCAGCGGTAACAGTACGGGTTCTTTACCTGGCGTAAGAAACTGTCAAACCGCTGTCTTTGCGGCATCTTTCCATCAATCTGTACCTCCGTGATATCCACAAGGGCTTCCCTGTCAACCGTGCGGATATCCACGTTTTTCATCTGTGCCAGATCAATCTCCTGGGTCACTTTCGCAGCGCACCTCCTCCCGTGCTTGTTTCCATTCTATGTAATAACAGCTTGTCAGAATGTCTTTTTTCTCCCTTTTGTACCGAGCGGGATGCCTGCCGCATCCCCCTTTTACACCTTTTTATCAATAAAGTTTGGCACTCGAATACCCTAAAAGAAAAGCACCGTAACCTTTTTATTGGCTACGGTGCTGCTATTGGGATAAATTCCCTTTTCCTCTTTTCGCTTTTTTTACAAAAGCCGTTCCCTTCCGACGATGGGGAACAGCTTTTGATAGACAATCTTGCCAAATCCCCTTGTTATTTGTTGACAAGAAGATTATATCGGATTTTTGTGTTGTAATTTTATCGGAATATTGTCATAATGCGATTAAACATCGCAGATTGCGACGCAAAAAAGTCTAATCGGGGAAATTAGACTTTTTATTGCATTTCATTAATGTTTTCTATTTTGGAACTTACATTAGTAATTACAATTTTTATTCTGTTTCTTAACTGAAACGGTTCCTGGATCAACTTCTTGCTTTCATGGGCCAGGAGCCTCCGCTGGAATCTGACCATAACCAGGTACATCGTCTGGAATGATACTGTTCCCAATACTTGTCAACAATAAACAAGCACCCAGCGGTTTTCTTCTTTATAGTAGACCAGTTTCACACGGATTTCCTGCTCCAGAACCGTTATCACGCAGTCAAACTCCAAAGATGGTACGCCGGCATACATTTTTTCTTCCTGGGATAACACCTGTATCCGATGTACCGTCCTGATCTCACCGTCCTCATCGCGGATCTTCAGCATCATCGGCGTAATCTTGCCCGTGCTTGTAAACCAGCACTGGCAGGCGATCTCCCGCTGTCTGCCTTTGATCTGCCCGGCGTCAGCTTGCTGTGAATTGAGCCCTATGCCAAATGCCATATCCCCACCTTCTCTCAATCTATCCGAATTTTACTGTAATCAACGCTCCTTTTTTCTGAGCGCAAATCCTTTGCGCTTGAGATACCGCCGCTCATGTGGTCTATCGGCTGCTGTAAAAATGTTGCCCGCATAACACAGTCCATACCATACCGCTTCCGTAACGCATCTACCATCCGGTCAGCTTTTTCAAGCTTCTCATAATCTGCCTTTTCAAACAAGGATGTCTGCCTGAAAAAGCCGTCATGCTGCACCCTCCCGGTATGGATGCCAAGATGTCTGACCGGATCAGCTGCAGCAAGTTCCCCGATGGTTCTGATCCCCAAACTCAGCAGTTTTGTTGTAGTCGCCCGGCCTACAAAAAACAAGTCGGAGACTGGAAGCGGCCACATCTTCGCTTGTATCTCCTCCGGGTACAATGTGTGTATCCTGTCCGGCTTCTTAAAGTCACTGGCCATCTTTGCCAACAGCTTATTGGTAGATACCCCGATATTTACCGTAAAACCCAACTTATCCCTGATATGGTTCTTGATCTGTTCTGCAGTCTCTACCGACCCGCCAAACAGATGGCAGCTAGCGGTCATGTCCACAAAGGCTTCATCAATGCTGTATTGTTCCACAACATCAGAATATTCCCGCAAAATACCCATAAATGCTGCAGAACATTTCTCATACAGTCCATAGTTAGGCGGCACCAACACCAGGCAGGGGCATTTCCGCTTCGCTTCCAATACCGTCTCGCCAGTCTTGATCCCATATTTCTTTGCCGGTATGGACTTGGCCAGTATGATACCATGTCGCATCGCCATATCGCCTCCTACGGCGGAGGGGAACTCTCTCAGGTCTTTTGTA
>CANPYT010000136.1 GCA_947588705.1 uncultured Acetatifactor sp.
GTACTGCCCTTGTTTAATTCGCTCTCTACGCTTATTTCTCCTCCCATGGCATTTACAAGCAGCTTGCTTATGGCCATCCCTAAGCCTGTACCCTTGGTGGAACTGGAGGTGCTGCTGCGGTCTTGGGTAAATTTATTAAATATTTCATTTAGAAATTCCTTACTCATTCCGCAGCCTGTATCCTCACAGACAAATGTAGTCATAACGTGATTTTCGTCGATCATGCTTTGACTTACCGAAAATTTTATTGTCCCTCCCGCCGGAGTAAATTTTGCCGCGTTGCCGGCAATATTCATAAGCACTTGTTTTATATGTATCTCGTCACACCGTATACATGGAACGGTTACATGGATATCTTTTATAAACTCAACTCCACGTCCTGTAATATTATCGTACTGCATGGAATAAACAGACTCTGACATTGTCTCGACCAACATCGGGGCATGGGCAATATCCACTTTCCCCGCCTGAAGTTTGGATATATCCAGCACATCGTTTATGAGCGCAAGCAGATATTCTGCTGTATTCTGGGATTTCTTCAGCCACTCTTTTATCTGAAAATGCTTCTCTGGAGTGTCGATCGCATTCATCATCAGGTAATTTAACCCGACAATGCCATTCAACGGTGTGCGGATCTCATGGCTCATATTGGACAAAAATTCGCTCTGCGCTTTTTCCTGAGCGTAGGCTATCTGCGTTTTCCTCTGCATGATAATAGTCAATATGAACGCAATAATGATGACGATGATCGCGGCGCTCATTGCCGCGATAATAAGCAAAACAAACAATTTTGTCTGGTCTTTCACCACCTTATCGTTTACCGACATGATAAAATACCAGTCAACACTGCTGCTGTTCAACGGAGCGCAGTAGTTCAGTTCACGGACGCCGTTTTTTTCCATATAGAACCAAAATTCTTCGCCTGCAAGCATTTTTTCCTGGACATCGGAGGCCGTGAGATCCGAACTGTCACAGTGCTCAATGATATCAAACAAATTATCGGAAACAGAACTTGCCGTATCTTTTCTGTCCACTACATATTCGCCTTTTTTATCGACTACCGAACTGTAGCCCTGTGTATTGCCTGATCCATCAACATAATTTTCAATTACAAGGCCGTCCACAATAGAAGACCTCCTGCAGACTCCTATCACGGCATAAACCTCTTTTTGGTCTTCGCCTATTTTTATGCCGGATAACACTTCATCTTTTGGATTGTCAGGCAACCTATAACCGTAAATTACAACATTATCGGAACCCATTACAGGAAGCGGATCATAACCGATGACTTTGTAGCTGTCAGTATCCGCGAACAGATCTATATACGGGTAATAATCCGGGTCTTCGCTGCCTTTTCTGTAAGTAATATCGGTATAATAGGAACCGTCTTCCATAAGCAGATAGACTTTATCGAATGTTGATTCATACGCTTCAAGCCCCAGATATTCATTTATTTGGCTTACCGTTTTAAGTTCCTGCCTGTTTCGCTTCAGTCTTTCCCCTATGCGCTGCTGGTTTTTCCAATTATATTCAATAAACATAGTAATTGTATTACGGTCATGAACAGCGACTTCCCTGATGTTGTTGACTGCCGCGTTCTCAAGGATATTTCCCGTCGCAATTGAATAAAAATATATCGCCAAGGAAAATACTATTATTATAAAAAAAATAAATAATGCATAGATATGTTTGCTTTTTGATTGTTTCATAAATTCACAGCTTTCTAATAATATACCGCGCATATGCGTTTGTTTTCAGATCGTATTTTTCACCATACGCAAAAAAACAAATCTCTCATTCCGCGTAAACAGCCTCTTTATCTGGCGGCTTCCCTTTCACATCTATTCCTATTAGAACACATAACTGCGTTATTTGTCAACAGCCTGCGGCATCCCCGCATCCCTGACCGCAGCAGTTCAGCCCGCGCCATTCCCGAAGCCGCGCTTTTCGCCGCTCCGCGACTTCCTTTGCCCATCAAATAAAGTTCCTTCGTACTTCTCTGTACTTCTCTGTACCTCTCTGTACCTCTCAACGTCTCAAACAGGCTCCGGTCAGGCTGCTTTCACATTTGCGGATTTCCTCCGGCGTACCCGCCGCAACGATCTCCCCGCCATGAACGCCGCCGCCCGGGCCCATATCAACAATATAATCCGCATTCCTGATCACGTCCAGGTCGTGCTCAATGACAATAACAGTCGCTCCGTTTTTGATCAGCTCCTCAAATACATGAAGCAGTACCTCTACATCCAGCGGATGCAGGCCGATAGTGGGTTCGTCAAACACAAACACCGCATCTGCCTGTCCCCTCCCCATTTCACTGGCGAGCTTGAGCCGCTGCGCCTCACCGCCTGAAAGACTGGGCGTTTCCTCTCCCAGCGTCAGATAACCGAGCCCCAGCTCCTTAAGTACGCCCAGCCTTCGTGCCACGACCGGAAGATCGGCACATACGGCAAGCGCCTCGTCCACGCTCATATCCATGAGCTCTGGAAGCGAACAAATCTTCCCGCCATGTTTCGGTGTGCGCCGGACGAGACCTGCCTCTTTTGCATAACGGGAGCCGCCGCAATCCGGGCAGGGGATCTCGACATCCGGCAAGAACTGGACGTCCAGATTGATGGTTCCTGTGCCATCGCAGACAGGGCAGCGCAGCTTCCCCGTATTGTAGGAGAAATCACCTGCCTTATAACCTCTTTCTTTTGCGTCAGCTGTTCCGGCATACACTTTACGCAGCTCATCATGCACATTTGCGTAAGTTGCGACAGTAGAGCGCACGTTGATCCCTATGGGCGTGGCGTCGATCAGTTTGACCTGCGCGATCCCGTCGGCCGAGACATATCTCACATGCTTCGGAAGCTTATCTCCCCGGACAGATGCTTCCAGAGCGGGTACCAGGCTCTCCAGGATCATCGTCGTTTTCCCCGATCCGGACACGCCGGTCACGGCGATCAGCCTTCCTTTGGGCAGATCCACTTCCAACGGCTTTACCGTGTGGATTTCGGAAGTGGACAGATGGATGGTTCCGAGAGAAAACATCTGTTCCGGCGGGGTATGTCTCCCGGTATGGATGACCGTTCTTTCCGTGAGGAAGCCGCCGATCCGCGAGTCAGGGTCGTTTCCCACTTCTTCCGGCGTACCTTGTGCGATAATATTTCCGCCGCCCGCGCCCGCCTCCGGGCCAAGTTCAATGATCCAGTCCGCCTCGGAAAGCACATGGGTGTCATGATCCACCAGCACTACCGAATTGCCGTCGGCAACCAGATCATGCATCACGCCGGCAAGCCCTTTCAGGTTGGCAGGATGCAGACCGATAGACGGTTCATCGAGCACATATAAAACACCGGTCGTACGGT
>CANPYT010000137.1 GCA_947588705.1 uncultured Acetatifactor sp.
CCCGGCCCACTGCCGGGCCGCCCCGCCGCCTTTTTGCGATAACCGCAGCCTGCCGCGATGCAACGATGGCCCCGGCACGGTCATTTCAGCCGTACCTGATTCGGCGCCGTGTAATAACCCAAGATCACACAATCCATATCCCGCATAAGCGTTTCCTTTTCTCTGGTGTTCCGGTTGTCCTCCCCCGTCCCAAGCCCTGCCGGGGCGTCAAAAAACGCCGCCCTGGGATCCACAAGCCGATAAAAGGCTTCCCCCGGGCCTCCAAATCCATGATGGCCCATCTGGACATAATCCGCCTTCAGATCCTCCCCGTATTCCGCAGCCAGGAAATCCGCCATCCCAACTCCCACATCCGCGCAAAACAGGATGGAATCCTCCCGGCCTGACAGCCGGAACATCAGGGAGCCGTCATTCATCAGGTCGTTCGTCCTGTCATTCATGCTTTCGTCATAAGCGCTAAGCACTTCCATCTTAAGCCCCAAAAGATCGATCCTGTCGCCCCGGTGCAGATATTCCATTCCGGGGATCCCCAGGGAAATAAAGTGCTCCAGCGCCGAAAAGGTATCCCAGGGCGCTTTCCGCCGCATAAGCTCCAGATCCGGCTGTTCCGCAGCGTAGATGTGGCGGATCTTGATCCCCCGCGGATCCTCCGCAATATCCATAAACGCCGTGATGTGGTCCGGATGATAATGCGTCAGGATCCATGCCTCCACACTGTCGTCATATCTGTGGATGATCTCCCGCAGCCTCGGCGTCTCATAATGATAGCCGCCGTCGATGACCACAAGCCCCGTCCCGGTAGTGACCACATAGCACATCTCCTGCTGCTGCCGCATGGGATCCCCGAATTGCGTTATCACCCATCCATCCGCGCCGGGATCCAGGTTCGGGATATATTTTCCCCTGTCAATGCCGTCATCCGCAGCGTTCAGGTGCGCGACCACGGCGTCATTTAAATTGCTTATCTTCCGGTTTAACATCAATACTGCTCCGGCACCCGCCGTGCCCTCCCCCCGATCACAGATTTGCGTCATGCCGCACCAGTTCCAGATCCTCGTCCTTTTTCACCACTACGCCGACAAAGGGGAGCTTCGCCCTGATCTCATCGGCGGAAATGCCGCCCACCTGCAGGGCGTTGATCCAGTCGATCAGCTCCGAGGTGCTGGGTTTTTTCCGAATATCCCGGATGGCTCGGATATTGTAAAACACCTCCATGGCGTTCTTTAACAGATTGTCCTCCACGTTGGGGAAATGCACCCGCACGATCTCCTCCATCAGCTCCGGCCCGGGGAAATCGATGTAATGGAAAATACAGCGGCGAAGGAAAGCGTCCGGCAGCTCTTTCTCCGCATTCGACGTGATGATCACGATGGGCCGCTGCTTCGCCTTTATGGTTCGCTTTGTCTCGTTGATATAGAACTCCATCTGATCCAGCTCCCATAACAGGTCGTTTGGAAATTCCAGGTCCGCCTTGTCGATCTCATCGATGAGAAGCACCACCTGTTCCTCGCTGTCGAAGGCCTCTCCCAGCTTTCCAAGCTTGATGTACCGGGCGATGTCGTTCACGCCCTCCTCGCCGAATTGCCCGTCGTAAAGACGCTGGATGGTGTCATACACATACAGGCCCTCCTGGGCCTTTGTCGTAGACTTGATATTCCAGATGATCAGCTTTTTCCCAAGCGCCTTTGCCACGGCTTCCGCCAGCATGGTCTTTCCGGTTCCCGGCTCCCCTTTGATCAGAAGGGGCTTTTTCAGCGCGATCGCTATGTTTACGCTGGCCATCAGCTCCTCGCTGGCCACATACTCCCTGGTTCCGTTGAAGGCATTTCCATTATCAGCCGCCCCGCTCTGTTCCCGCAATTCTTGCTCCATATCTTCACACACCTTTCCCTGGTTTGAAATTCATTTCTTTTATGTTACGATATTCCACTTCCAAAAGCAAGGGATTTCTGTAGCGGTTTAGCTGTTACGTTTAACTTGAAATCCCTCTTCTTTTATGTTACGATATTCCTGTTTTAAAACATGGGGAACCGTTTCCGCCGGACCGGCGGACGCGCGGTACATACAGGTACCTACAAAGATCGATCAAAGACAGAAAGGCTGCAGTCCATCCCGCCCTTACGCAGATGGCCGCGACAGGATAAGACGAATGATTTCAAATGTGTCAGAAAACAGAAAGACCCTCTCCTTTGAGGTATTCCCTCCCAAAAAAGAGGGGGAATTTGAAAAGGCGTTTGAGGTGCTGGACGCCCTTGGCAAGCTGAAGCCGGATTATATCAGCGTCACTTACGGAGCCGGCGGCAGCAGGGCCGGAAAAACCATAGAGATCGCCTCCTATATCCAGAACACGCTGGGGATCGACGCCATGGCGCACATGACCTGCGTGGGCAGCAAAAGGGAACAGCTGCTGCAGGTATACAGGGAGCTGAAAGCCCACAATGTGACACATGTCCTTGGGCTTCGCGGAGACCGCCCGAAAGATATGAGCGATGAACAGTTTGCGGCCCGGGATTTTGAACATGCCAGCGACATGATCGCTTTCCTGAAGGAGAATACGGACTTACATCTTGCCGGGGCATGCTACCCGGAGAAACACTTTGAGAGCTTCAGCATGGAGACCGACCTGAACAACCTGAAGAAGAAACAGGAGGCCGGGGCGGAGTTCTTTATCAGCCAGCTGTTCCTGAACAACGACTGTTACTACTCTTTCCTGGAAAAAGCCGCCAAAAAAGGGATCACGGCCCCTATCTGCGCGGGGATCATGCCCATCACTTCCGCAAAGCAGATCGGCACTTCCATCACGCTTGCCGGATCCAGCGTTCCAAAGGCTATGGCTGACCTGCTGGCCACTTATGGGGAAAATCCTGACGAGATGCGGAAAGCCGGCGTGGACTACGCCATCCGCCAGATCCGCGACCTCCGGGAAAACGGCGTGGAACACATACACTTGTATTCCATGAACCGCCCCAAGACCACCGCGGAGATCGTTGCCGGGATCGCGTGATACCAGATTTTCTTACCTTACCTGCCGGAAGGGCCGGGCCTGTGCCTGAAAGCCGCGCACACCCCACAGCTTATCCCATATCCGGCCAATGCCCCCAGCACATTCAACAGAATATCGTCCACATCCAGTTCTCCGATCGCGTACAGGAACTGGATCGACTCAAAACAAAGAGAGGCGGCAAAGCCAAGGCCCAGCGTCAGCAGCATGCCCCTCTTTCTCTTTGCCACGCCTCGGACCAGCGCTCCAAAAGGGAAAAACAACAGTATATTCCCCAGCACGTTCCACCTGGCGTAAGGATACTCCCCAGCCCCAGGAACATCCGAGTGCTCTCAAAAGG
>CANPYT010000138.1 GCA_947588705.1 uncultured Acetatifactor sp.
ATCAAGGAACAGGAACTGATGAGGGAACGCGGTATGGACGAACGCATCATCCGCGCCACTGCCAGCCATGGTTATGGGATAACAGTAGATATAGCACCTGAGCATGAAATGGAAAAGGTTCTATATGCCACAGATGAACTCACAGGGCTGATCGGCGCAGTGGCGCTGATGCGCCCGTCCAAAAGCGTATCCGATCTGGAGCTGAAATCAGTCAAGAAAAAATATAAAAACCTGAATTTTGCCGCCGGATGCTCCAGAGAAGTCATTGAACGTGGAGCGGCGATGCTCGGCTGGGAACTGGATGATCTGATCAGCCGGACGATTCTTGCTATGAGAAGCTGTGAAAAAGAATGTGAATAAAAATTTATCAGACTTTACCTTTAAATCATTGTCCACTCTTACTTGAATTGTACTTGCCATTTACGTCACCTCCTGCTTCTTTACTATATAATAGCACAAATTCAATACATCTGCAGTGAGTTAGCATTTTTGTCTTTTTAAACGAAGAACTGTTAGGCGCAGTGCCCGGCACATTCCGATAACACAGAGAACAAGAACGCAGGGCGTTGACCGGAAAACCCTTTTTAGGATATAATAAGTAAGCTATGCAAAGTGTTCGGCATGCGGCGTTCTATATCATTCTTCTTTCAGATACGCATTGTTTTAGTCATTTCCATTATTCAGCTTATAGGTATCCCTCAAACAGGTTAAATGCTCTATTATATTCGGATTCCATGAAATCAAAGACGGTATCCTGTCGCACGGAAATTCTCCGCACAGCCCGCAAAACTGTACGCCATGCTCTTTCACACAGGAGTGTATCCTGCATCTCCCCGATTCCGACCACCCAGGGACAACCCCGTCCGCCTGTATGCAGCCCGGACACTTGCCGGATATCTTCTTATCACATGTTTCGCAGCATTCTCCACATGCCGTAATCACATCAAAGTTGACCTTCTGGAATTTTTCCATGTCAGCCATTCCTCCCTCCCGCCTGAACTCTCCGAGTGAAAACACTCGTGTTCCTGCCTCCGCTGAATCCCGAATTTTCAGTTATTTATGTATTTTGTTCTTAATGCGCAGACTTGCCTCTATGTGCATGATCCAATGTCTCGAAAGCGGCATTTGAATCAGTCCGCGAATATCTTTTCCGCACCAATAGTCAATAAGCCATATTGCATTTTCATCGTTACTTACAACATTCAATGATTTTAACTGTTCTTTTCTTTCCTCCGATATTTTCATTTTAAGCATATCGTAGGACAGACCAGATAGTATCTTTTCCGTACTTTCCTTTACTTCCGCTATGTATGAATATAGTTCTTCTAAATTGAGCTGCCTGGAAAAATCGGCTATCTGGTATTTTACAAGTTCATTACCCGTAGTGATGATCGGAGCATTAATACGCTGCTGATAACCGCCTGAAAAAAACACCTGTTCCGTTCCGTTTACCAGTGTATGTGCAACAATATCCTCAATACGAAAAATATGCCATATAGAATAAGCGATCGTTTTGCAGTGGTAACCGTTTGCATTTACAAAAGGAATCGCATTAAACTCTTCTCTCGTCAAATCTGACTGGAAGAATAATAAAACTTGCATCAGCTCATTTCGCAGCTCCAATAGTGTATCAATACCTACCTTATAGGTATCTTTCTTTTTGATTTGTTCCTGTATCGATTTATTCCGTCCAGACCATTCTTTGTTCATAGCTGATTTCCCATGTCATTCAGTTCTTTTCACATATATTCTTGAAATTACATTCATATAAGATCGTCTTCTCCAATAATCCTGATTCCCTGTCTCTCCTAATTTTCTGACAGACTGAAATTTACAGTTCATTCTCCGCAATATGCGATAGCATCAACTTGAAATTGCAATCCTGTTTCGCCCCCAATATGGGCAAATTCGGTCTGAATTGACTTTCTGGCAGGATACTTTCCGTTAAATCTTTCTTTTATTACCTTTTCCATCACTGGAATATTCCACACATCCCGGAAAAGACAATCCATTTTTACAACATTTTCCAACGTAAGATCAAACAGACGCAGTCTCTTCTCCATCTCGTCAAAGGCCCCGTTTATCTGTTCCTCCACGGTTCCGCCTACATTTCCGACACAATAGCTCAAAAAGCATAAATCTCCCGCTTTGATAATTCCAGTGTGTGCAAAGTCGGCATTAACATCTTTTCGAATGATGTTACTCATAGTTTTTCTCCTTTTCGCTTTCATATATTGTTCTCTATTCTTTCAGTAATTAGAACATTTGTTCTGTTTTTATTATAACAGGTTCCCTTACGACATGCAAGATGAAAAGTAAATAAAAGATAGCATTGTTAATAGAATATCACAATCACGCTCACGTTATCTATCACATTTCCATTAAACCGCTACCGCCACGAATACTACAATGAAGATGCCCCCAGCGTATCCGATGCAGTCTATGACCATCTTTATGATGAGCTGGCGCGTACAGAGAAAGAAACAGGGATCATCTTAAGCCACTCCCCCACCCAGACGGTGGGCTATAAGGCTGTCAGCAGCCTGGCGAAGGTACAGCACCGCATCCCGCTGCTCTCCCTGGATAAAACCAAACTGGTGAGTGATCTGGTTTCTTTCGTCAAAGACCATGCCACACTGCTCATGCTGAAGCTGGACGGCCTGACCGTAAAGCTCGTATACGAGAGGAGGTTCTGTATGGATACAAATGTGGACTGGATTATACACTATGTTTTTGACGATCCCGGGCCATATCCATATCTTTGCAATGCGCACACGCATGGCAATTCCATAAATGGAATGGAGAAATACCACCACCTGGACTTCCAGATGGTGCTGAACCTTCCCCAGGAACACATCTGCTATCTTCTGAATACACTGGGCAGGCGGGTACAGAACGGTGAGACCTTCCATGACGGAGACATGGTATCCGGCCTGTACGAGGACTGCAGCATACGTCTGAAGAAAGTCCGTGAGACGAGACGTGACGTACTGCGGCTCGTCATCCCAGATAAGTGCAACCGCTTCCCAGAGGAGGAAAGCTGCATGGAACCCTACAAGCATCAGGAACTGGATATGTTTTAGGAATGAACCCGCAAAAGATACCGGCATATCCCATGCCACGAAAAAAGCTGTCCGGAAACGGCAGCTTTTTCAAGTATCCTGTTACAACTTGTCAAGTACATATTGAATCATTTTTCATCACTTTTTCTTGAATTTCCCTTGTTTTCCATGCTTCAAATCATGCAGAATGACACGCTTTAGCTTATCCTCCACGTTTTGGGTACTGGTATCTGAAAAATGTACCTCGACTAA
>CANPYT010000139.1 GCA_947588705.1 uncultured Acetatifactor sp.
CGAATACCGGTAATTACCTTAATCAGTCCATTGTTTTTTCTTTTTATCAACTTATCCAAATAAAAATCTCTTCGAATCTCCATCGCCAAACCTCCTTGCGAAAGATTTCTGCAACTTGTTGCATTTTTCTATTCCATTATATCCGGGCAGAATCCAAAACGCAATATATCATCCGCCTTTTAGAATAGATTTTTGTAACTTGTTGCATTTTTCTATTCTGCAATTATATTATATGCTTCCGCGGCAAGCAATATCCCACATTTTAATTAAATTCTTCTTTTAGAAAAAGCAGCCGCCCACCACCGTTCCGTCTCTGCGCGATGCTTCAACGGATACGTTTTCTAATTTGTCATAAGCCGGGTATAGCGGACAACTTTTCCCTCATACACTGAAATACCGGGGGAGGTGCGTGGTATCGCGAGAAAGAGTGCTCCAATCAATGTAATTGTCCATTATCCAAAAACGGAAGAAGGCAGGCGCGAGCTGGCAGAGCGTGTTGCCAGCGTCCACGCGGACCTGGTCAACCAGCACATGAAAAAAATGAATTGCCCTTCCGAACAGAAGGTACAGTTATTGGATGCGGTTATCAAATCCGCGTCATCCATAAAGAAAGCAGGTGAACAGATCCGTTAAGGTTTGAGCACCTGCTTTTTTCTATACATAGCGGCCTCCTTTGCATGCGGTAATCCCCGCAATTCTTGTTTTTTTGCTTCAATATGAATTATACGGGTAAATCCACGTTGATGCAAATGTGAGGTCACTTCATATTATCTATATGTTTATAAGATCCCTGAAATATCTTTCCCAAAAATCCTCAAACATCCGTTTCTTTTCTGCCCTGGGGAGATTGGCTTGGAACTATAAACGCATCTGTGAGAGAATAGCATTGTCAATACAGCGGCAGGCGTAAGTCGCAAGCCTTCCCTTCCTGTCATCAAAGGTATCTATGGCCTTGATCAGCCCGATGCAGCCGATGGAGATCAGATCCTCCATGTCCTCGTCGGCGTTCTGATATTTCTTTGCAATATGGGCCACCAGCCGCAGGTTCCGCTCGATCAGGATCTCCTTCGCCCGACGGGCCTCCTCCGGGGTCCCCTCCCGCAGCAACCGGCATTGTTCGGCTTCTTCTCCTGAGGTCAACGGTTTTTGAAAGGTCTTCAAAAGGGCCCTCCGTGGATTACTCTTCACAATAGTCTATGAGCCATTTTTCTCCACAGTGCCTGTCATGTCAGCAAAAACGCCTGCATCACATAATTGCTCACGTCCAGCCCCAGCTCCGTCAACGCCAGCTTTCCCTCCTCCGGACGGTACAGCAGCCCTTCCCGGATCTTGCGGCGGATCACCTCTCCGTAGACCTGCTCCATGCTCCGCCCAAAGCAGCGCCCAAACTCCTCCAACGACACCCCTTCCGTCAGCCGCAGGCCCAGGAACATAAACTCCTCCATCTGTTCCTCCACGCTTAAGACCTGTACATCCTCCCTGCAGCCCACAGGATCCCGGACATAGCGTTCCCTGTCCCGGCAGTTTTGAAAACGGGTGTTATGGATCAGGGACGCCGCCCCCGTTCCAAACCCCAGATACTCCCGCCGCCTCCAGTACCCGCAGTTGTGCTCACAGGCAAACCCCTCGCGGGCGTAATTGGAGATCTCATACCGGCCATAACCGGCCTTGGCCAGCCGACGCTTGGTCTCGTGGTACATGGCACGGTCCGTATCCTCGTCCGGCAGCTCCAGTAGCCCCTTCCCCGCCATCTCGAAAAAAGGAGTTCCCTCCTCCAGGATCAGGCTGTAGGCCGAAATATGTTCCGGCGGCGGCGCCAGGGAAAGCACCTTCTCCAGGGTGCCCAGATAGCTCTCCAGGCTCTGGCCCGGCAGGGCGCTCATCACGTCCACATTGATATTGGAAAAGCCCGCTTCCCTGGCCTCCCGGTAGGTCTCCGCGAACTGCTCCCAAGTGTGGATCCTGCCAAGCCGCCTCAGCTCCCCGTCATCCGCAGACTGCAGGCCGATGCTGAGCCGGTTTATGCCCGCCGCCCGATACCGCCGCAGCTTTTCCCCGTCTGCGGTCCCAGGATTGACTTCTATGGTCAATTCCGCATCCCCCGCCAGCCGATAGCTTGTCCTCACCGATCTCAGCAGAGCCTCCAGCTGCGCCGTGTCCGCCGTGGAGGGAGTGCCGCCGCCCAAAAAGACGGAGGTAACCAGGAAATCCCGGCATTCCTCCGCCCTCGCTTCCGCCTCCAGGATCAAAGCCTCCATATACCGCCTCTCTTCCTCCGGGCTGCCGGGGCCGGATAGGAAATCACAGTACAGGCATTTCCTGACACAGAAGGGAATATGAAAATACAGCTCCAGCTCTCTATTTCCTGTCATCCAGTTTCAGTACGCTCATAAATGCTTTCTGGGGGATCTCCACGCTGCCGATCTGGCGCATACGCTTCTTTCCCTCCTTCTGCTTCTCCAACAGTTTCTTCTTTCTGGTGATATCGCCGCCGTAACATTTCGCCAGCACATCCTTGCGCATGGCCTTCACCGTCTCCCGGGCGATGATCTTGCCGCCGACCGCCGCCTGGATCGGGATCTCAAAAAGATGCCTTGGTATCTCGTCTTTCAGCTTCTCACACATCTTCCTGCCCCTCTCGTAGGCGGAATCCGCGTGGACAATAAAGGAAAGGGCATCCACTTCCTCCCGGTTGATCAGGATATCCAGCTTTACCAGCTTTGCCTCCTCATAACCCTTGATATCATAATCGAAGGAAGCATATCCCCTGGAACGGGATTTCAGTGCGTCAAAAAAATCATAGATGATCTCATTCAGGGGCAGCTCATATTTTAACAGCGCCCTGGTGCCCTCCATATATTCCATCCCCAGGTACCGGCCTCTCCGCTCCTGGCACAGCTCCATAATGGAGCCGATATACTCGCTGGTGACCATGATCTCCGCGCTGACGATGGGCTCTTCCATATGCTCGATGGTGGAGGGGTCCGGCAGGTTGGAGGGATTTGTCAGCTCGATCACTTCCCCATCGGTCTTATACACTTTGTACACTACCCCCGGCGCTGTGGTCACCAGGTCCAGGTTGTACTCCCGCTCCAGGCGCTCCTGGATGATCTCCAGGTGGAGCATGCCGAGAAAACCGCAGCGGAAACCGAATCCCAGCGCCACGGAAGTCT
>CANPYT010000140.1 GCA_947588705.1 uncultured Acetatifactor sp.
GAGAAATGATGAAGGATTTGTGATTATGGGTATGAAATATTTTCTGCTCAATGCGGACAGTTTGGAATTTTAAGACGGGAAATGACTCGGCGTGCTCCCGGGGAGAGATTGGAACTATTGTAACAGAAAAGTATTTATGATAAACTGGGAAAGTGTGATATGGAAGAGAGCGGACTGTGTTCCGGAATGGCTTGTCAAACGGTCCGGAAAGTCGAAACAGAGGTTCCAGGCAGATCAGATAAGGCAGATATTCACTTTGCCTCTTTGCAATATTGATGCAGCCACGGAACTGCTCGGGCTGCTGGACATCCGGGATACTTTCTGGGCGGTTCCTATATGCGGGTAAAGGCTGCGTCAGGGATATGCGAATTATGCGGTGCTTCATGAAAGAACCCTGGATCCTGGCTCGCCTCGATTGACTATTCCTCATTTGTTGGTTACAATATAGGTGGGTGGTAGCTTCATGGAAAATATGCTAAAGCACAGAAAATAACTTGTGGTTTATTGATGCGTCAATTATAATAGAGATACTCTTTGGAAGAGGGGGTTTATGAAACTCTGCCGCGGAGAAAACTATCTGAAAAAATCAGGGTATTTGATTGGACAAAATAGATGGGAGATGAGAACAACGCAGATGAATCTTAGGGAATTTACAGAAACGGTGGATAGAGAAACAAAAGAGATGAGCAGGGAGGAACTGTGGCTTTTGGTTCACAGTCTTGTTCGCAAGATGCCGGAGGAGGCGAGAGAAGAATTTCTGGATCTGATCGGGCGCACACGTGAAAAAGTAACGGGGGATAATGAACGTACTTGTGATATAGATGTCCTGGCAAAAGAAAGGGACAAAAAGGATATCCATGAGCTGATTGCTCGTCTGGAAGAACAGTTTCATGAGATTGAGGAAGGCGCTCTTGCGCTCCGGGCGAATGGGTATGAGGATTATTCGTCGGGATACTGGGATCCGGACTGGGTTTATGAATATGAAGATCCGGAAGAGGTCGGACAAATATTTGAACAGGCAGACAGGCTGATACAGAGCTGCGTAAACGACGGGTTCTATGAGGAAGCGGTAAAGCTCTTTGACCTTGCGGTGGAAACAGAAGTTTATGCCGATGACGGCGGCGATGGGGTATCGCTTGACCTCAGGGAACTGGTTCAGGAGCATTTAGCGTCTGTGGACTGCGAGAGGCTCATCGCGTTCGGGCTTTACGCCGTATATCAGAGTACGGAGCCCGATAAAAGGGCGCAGGAGCTGTACGATTATCTGACCAGTTCTATTTTTAGCGGTACGCGGCTGGAGGCGATGCTGAGTGTCGGACGGGAAGAGCTGGAAGGACTGGATATGTTCTGGAAATCCTGGATCCGGCTGTTGACGGATAAACCTGGCGATATAGCGGGAGGGTATTTAAAGGAGGCCGTTCTGTTCCAGTGCACAGAGGAGGAAATGATCGCGGCAGCGCATAAGGCGGCACCCCTGCATCCCGGCCTGTACCTGGCCGTTGTAGAAAAGCTTGTGGAAAATAATGCGGCCTGCGCCCTGGATACCGGAAGGAGTGCTCTGGAAGAGATTGACATAACATATAAAATACGCGGGAACATAGCTTTGGCAACGGCGGAAGCGGCGCTGAAAATGGGCGAAAGGAAACTGGCTGAACAATGCTGGCTAGAGGCTTTCAGGTCGGACACCACTGCGGTGAATTATCTTCGGATCGCGGCGGAATGTGGGGAACCCGAATTGTACCGGAAGGAGCTGATGCAGGCGATACATAGCTGCCAGGCTATGTCTGACGATAGCTGTAGTAGGAACAGCGGTTATGGCCATCGGTATGAATCTTATTGGGAAGTGAGCAGAAACTCCATGGACAACATAGAGCGGTTTCTCCTATGTTTTCTGAGCGGAGATTTTGATGCGTCAATGGAAAAATGCGCTGAAGTGAAAAAAGGATTGGGCTGGACGGGCCATGTGATCAAATGCGGGATTCCTCTGTTCCTTTTGTTGCTGCTTCAAGGCGATACGCTGTCGGCCGGATGCAGAGTACAGTTGAAGATGGTGGCCTTTGAAATGGGATTTAAAAAGGAAAGCTATGAGAAAGGGCTTTATAAAGAAACCGGATCACAGGAAAAGTCCGCCGAACTTGAGAATGTGGATATTTTGAAAGAGGCTTTTTCAAAATGGAAGGCTCGTCAGGTCCTATCAGAGGAACAGGCAGAAAAGTATCTTGTCCAGTTGAGCCGGTTGATCGACATGAGAGTGAAAGCAATCGTATCCGGGAAGCATCGAGGGCATTACGGCAGTGTCGCGGCATTGGCCGCAGCATTGGGAGAGGTGAAGGAATCACGGGGGGAATTATTTGCGAAGAACAAAATTTTGTTGGGCTATGGCGCGGAATTTCCCAGGCATTCCTCTTTTCATGCGGAGCTGCGGGCGTATGGGATGCCGGATATGAGAAAGAGATAGGAAGGGGATAACGATATGCCGGTTAGGGTGGTGATTATAGAGAAGATTCTGATATGGATATTATGATTTTGCTTGATATCACAGAGTTGGAAATTGAAAACTATGGATGTGATAGCCGAAAACCACCCGGATGGATCGCAGATTGTGTGATTTTTTCATCAATGATTTTCTATGCGTTCATTCAATGATGGGAATGAAGAAAGGCATTTTAACCAAAAGCATTGACAAGAACGGTTAGAACGGTTAGAATGTGGTTAGATTGAGGCTGGGAGGCGATCAGGTGACTTTTCATGAAAGCGAAACGGTTGAACTGAAAACAATCGTGGTAGAGGACATCAAAAAAGAAATCGTTGCTTTTGCAAATTGTGAAGGCGGAAAGCTTTATATCGGTGTCCAGGATGACGGAACTGTGTTGGGGCTGGACGACCCGGACAGCGCTTCCCTGCAGGTCAGCAATATGGTCCGGGATGCCATCAAACCGGATTTAACGATGTTTCTTCATTATGAGACCCTGACGGTGGACGGAAAGAAAATTGTCTCGGTTGATATTCAGCAGGGAACGGAGCGGCCTTATTATATTGCGAAAAAAGGGCTGCGTCC
>CANPYT010000141.1 GCA_947588705.1 uncultured Acetatifactor sp.
CCATTGATAAGAGCCGGATTTTCCTTGTTTTACAAGGAATTCCGGCTCTTTCTAGTCACTCAAGTGTTGAAAACGGGTTAGTATATCCGATTTTCGCGCCAATGTCAAGGCAGGAATTCCTTCCAAAGCGAATCATAGTCAAACGATTCCGCAAACCGGTACATGTCCTCTACATAAGACCGAAGATTTTCCTCTGTCACCAGATTTTTCCCGTCCCGCATACATTCAAAAATGTACCGATTGTACTCCGGCCTGTAATGTGTCTCATCCCGGTAGTTGTCCAGATCGGATATGATCTCCGCCTCCGCCTGAAAATAGTATATCTTAACATTGTCATACGGCAAGAGCCGTTCCATAGAATGCTCATATACCGCCAGAATCTCCTCAAGTGTCCCGTTGATCTTTTTCAATTCCCAATACAACATACTATACGGCGGGTAAAAAATATAAAACTCGGTCTCCGGATGCCCTTCTATAAACGGAATGACATTGTCCAGATTTTCATCACAGACCTGGAGCATCATTTCCGGGTCAACCGGAACAGCCTCCGCCTGCAGGGCCGCCTCCCGGTTGGCGCGGGCCGCGCCCAGAGCCGCCTGTTTCCCAAAAAGCTCCGCCTCCTCCCAGGTATACGCGCTGTCAATATTGCTTTCCCTTCCCTCTATCTTGTCCTTCACCCGTTCCAGGCTCTGCACCAGCACATCATAATTGAACACATAAGATACATCCGTCAAAACACATCCGTCATACAGATAGGCGGGCCTCTCCACATAGGCCGTCCAGGCGGGCACCGTAAGCTGGAAATCGTTTACGTCCATCACGATATTTTCCGGCGGCTCCTCCCTCCCAAAAACCTGTTCCAATATAGCTTTCAGGTCGCTGGTCCTGGCGCCCGAATAAGAGAGTTTGACCGTATCCCAGCCCATCTCCCCGTCGAACCAGGCCGTATGGAAATTTTCCGTCATGGAGGTGCCTATGATGGCGCTGTCATAAGACAGGTTCCTGGCTGCCCCGGCCGTCTGGTACACCGCATTGTCCAGTATGACCGGCAGGCCAAACCACGCGTCATGATAATGGTAAAAAGGGTCGATGCAGAACACGGCGGCTATAAGGATCGTTCCCGCCAGGATAATATACCCCATCAGGTTGAAAAAATATCTTTTTTCCTTCATAAAGCCCCTCCTTCCGCCCGACAAAAGCTAAGATAGCCAAAAGTCAAAATAATCAAAAGCTAAAATAGTCAAAAGCTAAAATAATCAAAAGCTAAAATAATCAAAAGCTAAAATAATCAAAAGCTAAAATAGTCAAAATTTAAAATAATCAAAAGTTAAAGTAAATAAACCGGGATACTTCCGAAAGCCTGAGGACCGACAGGAAAAACAGCCCTGTCAGGAACAGAAAGTACCACTGCTTCCGGCACTGCTTCCGGACGATCTCATGGCTGGAGGGCGCTTTCAGGCAGATCCCGATCCCGCCGGCCAGCCATACCGCCGTCACGGCCTGGAAAAGCATTCCCGGCAGTTCGCCGCCGGAAAAAAAGCCCGCCGCCGTCAGCAGCAGGTTCCTGCCGCAGGCGGCATCCGTCAGCGTCTCCCCAAAGCCTCCCGCTCCGCCTAAAAACACCATGGCCAATAGTTTTACCGCCTTCCCAATGCTGCCGGAGCCGAAAAACACCCAGGCCACGCTCACAAACCCAAACGTCAGCAGCCTTGTGAACCAGGCGGGCAGCCGGTCCGCCTTTTTTTGTTCCATCCGGTACAATACCATCATAAGGCCGTGCAGGATCCCCCAGAGGACAAAGGACCAGTCCGCCCCATGCCACAGGCCGCTCACGGCAAACACGATCATCACATTCCGGTATGTCTTCCATTTTCCCACACGGCTCCCCCCCAAAGGGATGTAGATATATTTCGTGAGGAAGCGTGTCAACGTAATATGCCATCTCTTCCAAAATTCCGCGATATTCGCCGCCTTATACGGAGAATAAAAGTTGACCGGAAGGTCGATATTAAACAGCTTCCCGATCCCCATAGCCATATCGCAGTATCCGCTGAAGTCGAAATAGATCTCCAGCGTGTAGGCGAGGATCACCGCCACAGCGCTAAGGCTGCTCAGGCCCCGCACAGAATCCGCAAATCCCGCGTCGCTCATCTTTCCAAAGGTATCCGCCAGCAAGACCTTTTTCGCCAGGCCCAGGATCAAATATTCCATCCCGGACAGCAGGTTAGAATAGTTGACCTTCCTCTTTTCCGGATCGGCAAACTGGGGGATCATCTCGCTGTGCAAAACGATAGGCCCTGCCACAAGCTGCGGGAAAAAAGCCACAAACAGGGCATATTCCAAAAAGCGGTAACGCTTTATCTCCCCCCGGTAGCTGTCGATCACAAAGGAGACCTGCTGGAAGGTGTAAAAGCTGATGCCCAAGGGCAGCGCCACATTCCGCAGCGCGATCCCGCCCCCTGTCAGGGCATTGATATTTTCTATGGCGAAATTCAGATATTTAAAATAGAACAGCAGGCAGAGATTCCCCCCCAGGCCCCCGGCCAGCAAAAGCTTCCGGTAAAGCCCGCGCCTTTCTCTCCCCGTCAGCGCCAGATGAAACGTATAGTTGGCCAGGATGCTGGCGGCCAGCAGCAGGCAAAGCCTCCAGTCCTGATATCCATAAAACACAAAAGAGGCCGCAAGCAGCCCCCCTGTGGCCATGCGATACTTTCCCCGGCGATTCAGCCCAAAGTAGAGCAGCCAGGTAACCGGCAGAAATAACAAAAGAAAAACATAAGAATTAAACAGCATCTTTCCCCCGCCACCAATGCGGCCTTCATCCTTTCCACAGTATTTCTATCGGCCTACCGCTCCGTACACCCGAAATACTTCTTTTCCATCCAGCAAAATACTGTCTTTTTGTTCTACCTTTATATTCCCAAATCTGCGTTCCAGATATTCCGTCAGCCAGTCCATATCCCGCTCCGGGGCGGCTATATACCATATCCCCGGGGAACCAGACTTATCCAGGGCCAGCAG
>CANPYT010000142.1 GCA_947588705.1 uncultured Acetatifactor sp.
CAGGGCGGTGCTGGAGACGGGCTTATTGGTCATATAAACTGACCAACCCATTTATTGACTAACACCATTTATATATAATTTTCAGTCAAATTCTCACAGGCTTTTCAGCAACTTTTGGATCTCCTCTACGCTGAGCCACTCTGTATTATTACCTGAACTGTAGGAAAAGTTTTCCGGCACAGGCTTTCCGGTGGGTTTGCACCGACGCTTCTCGCTCCAGACCATTTGAGGATATATAATAAAGTGCTTATCATACTCATACGTGGTGGGCGCATCCTCTGTCGTCACCATGATCTCATGTAGCTTTTCCCCTTCGCGGATACCTACTTCCCGCATCTTACAGCCCGGCAGCATAGCCTGAGCCAAATCTGTGATCTTAAAGGAAGGGATCTTGGAAATAAATGTCTCTCCCCCCTTGGATTCTTCCAGCGCCTTGATGACTAGCTCGACTCCCTGTCGAAGGCTGATCCAAAAGCGAGTCATACGATAATCTGTTATAGGCAGTTCCTTCCCGCCGCTCTCAAGAATATTTCGGAAGAAAGGGATCACAGATCCCCGGCTGCCAGCCACGTTTCCATAACGGACAATAGAAAAGCAGATATCCTTACTCCCGGCATAAGCATTAGCCGCAATAAACAGCTTGTCAGAAACCAGCTTTGTTCCTCCGTACAGATTGACAGGATTTACAGCCTTATCCGTTGAAAGCGCTACCACCTTTTTCACGTTCGTGTCCAAAGCCGCATCGATCACATTTTGCGCGCCATGAATGTTAGTCTTAATGGCTTCAGCCGGGTTATATTCACAGGCAGGAACCTGTTTCAGCGCCGCGGCGTGAACGACATAATCCACTCCTTCAAACGCCCGCATCAGCCTTTCCTTATCACGGACGTCACCTATAAAGAAACGGAGTTTTTTCGCATATTCTCTAAATTCTGTCTGCATGATGAACTGCTTATACTCGTCCCGGGAATAGATGATGATTTTATTAGGGTTGTAATTTTCCAAAACATATCTGGTAAAAGCTTTTCCAAAGCTGCCGGTACCGCCTGTGACCAGGATCGACTTATTATCTAGCATAGTCTCCTCACTTTCTTATAAATCTCGGATTTTCGTATTTCTTCTTACTCTGCTGCATCCTGTTTCATAAACAGGAATTATGTGCGTCAGCATAAATACCGGATTGAAAATTTTAATTTCCAATCCTTTCTGCCACGAATAAGATGATTATATCACATGAGATTTTAAAACGCAAACTCGGAAACTATGGTTTCTCTCTTCGAAAAATATATTTCAAAAAACTCTTGTTTTTTTTCTTTTCTTGTATGTATAATAATATCAAATCAGGATTTAGCAAATCAGGATTTGATATTCAATGAGGTAGGGATATGTTTATAGGAAGAGAAGCGGAGTTAAAATTTTTACAGGATAAATATGACGAAAAAAAGGGCCAGTTAGTTGTAATATACGGGAGAAGACGTGTAGGGAAAACGGAAACCCTCAGAGAGTTCTGCAGAAAAAAGCCGCACGTTTTCTTTTCATGTACACAAAGCACTGATAAAGTGCAGCTTGCAAAATTTTCAAAGCAAATTTTGCGGGAAGATATCCCTGCAAAAAAATACATTTCTGAATTTCCAAGTTGGGAAGAGGCATTCCGGGCAATCCTTGAACTTCCATATGGGGATAAAAAGAAATTGATTGTAATTGATGAGTTCCCTTACATGTGCAAAGGGAATAAGAGCATCCCCTCCATCCTGCAAAATCTTTGGGATACCGAGTTAAAGTCCTGTAATGTAATGATCATCCTGTGCGGCAGCGCGATGAGTTTCATGGAAAAAGAGCTGCTTGCTGAAAAGAATCCGCTATATGGCAGAGCAACGGGTATTTACCAAATGAGGGAAATGGGATTTTATGATGCTGTACGTTTTTTCCCAAATTATTCGGAGAAAGATAAAGTACTTACCTACGCTGTGCTTGGCGGTGTGCCACATTATCTCAATCAATTCAGTCCGGAGCTTTCCGTTGGGGAGAATATCAAACGCAATATCCTTACCAAGGGCTCTGTATTATATAGTGAAGCTGAATTCCTGCTTCACCAAGAACTTCGGGAAACACCTGTTTATAATTCGATTATCGAAGCGGTAGCGCTCGGAAATACGAAGCTGAATGATATCAGCCAAAAAGCGCTTGTAGATAACACCTCTAAAACCAGTGTTTATTTGAAAAACCTGATCGAACTTGGCATTGTAGGACGCGATTTTTCCGTTGACGCCAGGGTAAAGGAAAGGGCGAATGCAAATCGGGGAACATACCGATTGACGGATCATTTCTTCCGTTTTTGGTATGCTTTCGGTTTTACAAATCTTTCACAGCTTGAAGATGGAGACGTGGAAGGTGTTTATGAATATCTTATTGCTCCAGCTTTACATGAATTTGCTTCTTTGCCATTTGAGGATATCTGCAGGGAATTTTTGCGCAATTTGCAAAAGAAAAATCTCCTTCCATTTCGATATGCCCGGATGGGACGCTGGATTGGAAAAACAACTATACGAGACAAAACAGCGGAAAATGGGATGAGAATAGCAGAAACAGAAATAGATTTGCTTGCCATTGACAGAGAAGCAAAAGAATATCTGGTGGGAGAGTGCAAATTCAGGCAGGAACCATTCGGTTACTCCGAATATCTCGATACAGTGGCAAAGCTAACCCCACAGAAGGAAAAGGCAAAATTCTATTATGCCCTGTTTTCAGAATCCGGCTTCGACCATAAAATTAAAACAGAAGCTAGGAATTCGAAAGAACTTTATCTTTTTGACCTTGAAACAATTGTAAATTTGAGCGTATGAAATTTTTTATCATCCTCTGCTGTGTTATGATGGCCTGACCGAAGATCTTTTAAAAACTGAACTTCGTGAATTTTACCAATTTTAAAATTTCTTGTTGCAAAGTAATCTTTTATATGATAATATTTACTAAAAGCATAATATTT
>CANPYT010000143.1 GCA_947588705.1 uncultured Acetatifactor sp.
CCCGGATACGCCACGCCGGTGAAATACTGGATGCCGGTGAGAGGAAATGTGGGCATCCATGACGCGGGCTGGCGCTCTGAATTTGGAGGCGAGATCTACAAAAAGAACGGTTCCCATGGCTGTATCAACACTCCGGGAGACAAGATGGCGCTGCTCTATGACATGGTGGAGATCGGGACGCCTGTGATCCTGTTTTACTGAGGTATGTTTCCGTTTTCTAATGGCGCACCTGCAGCTGAAAGCCATAAATAACTGGAAAGCCGCAACTGAAAGGCCCGGGGAAGGATCCGTGCGAACACTTTCTTTCCCTGGGCCTTTGCCTTTTTATAGCGGATCCCATAATTATCATTTTACTGGAACAGTTTTAAAACTATACTGTTGTCATTCATCTGTCTTCTGATCATCAGATTCCTGTACTGAGAGAGAAGGGCCTGTTTCTGCTTCTCCGAGACCGCTTTCGGCACGTCAAGGTCTTCTACGCGGCTTCTGGACGCCGTCATATTTTCCGAAGCCTGCCTGTTGTAATTGTAGGTGTGCTCCAGGCGGTTTGTTGCCGCGCCCATCCTTCCCCTTGCCTTGGATACGATGTCCATCGCCTTGCTGATCGCGTCACGGTCAAAATCGCCGGTCACATTGTAGCCGGCAAGCCCCAACGCATTCAGCGTGACATCCTCCATCTGAATATCGAGCCCGCCGCCCCGGGGATTTGTGGCCAGGTGCAAGTCGGCCATACTGCCGTCCAGAAGTTTCTGCTGGTTCAGGGAAGTTCCTTTCGCCAGAGACTGGATGCCGTCCAGCATACCGTCTATCTCCATCTGGATGGCCTGCTTGTCGGAGTCGGAGTACAAGCCGTTCATGGAGCGTATGGAAAGCTCGTCGATCCGCTGTAAGTAATCCATAATACCGCCCATGGCGCCGTCCGCCACGTTGAAGACGCCCATGCCGTCTTTTGCGTTTTGAGCGCCTATATCAAGGCCATTTTCCTGTGTCAGGAGCTTTTGCGCAACGGCAAGCCCTGCCGCATCGTCAGCGGCTTTGTTGATCCGTTTTCCGCTGGAAAGCTGAGAATAAATGTTATATTGGTTTGTGTTGTCCATAGAATGGATTCCCAGGCTCATTCGATCACCTCCTGTGAATGAACTGTGACGCAAGGATCTTTACAGCTTCATTATAGAACAGAACCGGGCGAAATTCAAGTGCTTGGAGGGAAAAAAGAAAACTCAGTAACAGTTCAAATTCAAATTCAATCTAAAATTTAACAAAAAATTATTGCATACATTCAGGCTTCTGTGTATAATAATTATAGAGATGAGCAATCATCAGGTGAGTCCTACCTATAAGTGGAACCGATAAGAGAGTTTTCCGTTGCGACGGATACTACCAAGAGGCTATGCAACAGCATAGCCTCTTGTGTTATGGAGGAATAATGAGTAAACGATTTAAGCTATATAATGTCAATATAAAGTACATAAGAAATTTACATAACGTGGATGACAATGTCCCTTCTGTTTCTCCACAGATAGGTAAGCAGGCTCGTCCATTCTTAGGTATTGTTGTTCTGGTAAACGGTTCAAAATTCTGTATTCCATTTACATCCAATTCCGGTAAGAAAAATAAAAATTTTGAATCCATGCGTGAGAATATTACATTCCGAAAAATATGTGATAAGAATGGTAAGGTATTAGCGGCACTGAACCTTAACAATATGATCCCTGTGCGTGACGAATACGTGACGGAAATAGATTTGAAGATTCAACCAAAGGACAATCCTGAAATGATTCGTTGGAAAAAGCTTTGTATTAAGGAGCTTGACTGGTGTCAGTCCAATCAGGCTGAGATTGAACGATTAGCAAATGAATTATATCGTATCTATACTTCTGACGAGCCATTTGGAAAAAGAAAGATTTGCCTTAATTTTCCGGCATTAGAGAAAGAATGTAATAAGGGAAAAAAATTATAAAAACAGTTCCGATTTTCTTTTGGATTTCTCCTATTAGTGAGACAATAAATATTTTTACACAAACCAGCTTATTCGTGGTAGAATAAAACCACAGATAAGCTGGTTGTTTGTTTTGAAAGGAGAATCTTATGAAAACAAAACAACCGGAACTTAACAAAATCACTGCACTCTACGAGAGATTATCCCGTGATGATGAGCTGAGTGGTGACAGCAATAGTATCGTAAACCAGAAGAAAATGCTGGAGAAATTTGCAACCGAGCAGGGATTTACCAATCTGCGTCATTATACAGATGACGGATGGTCGGGAACCAATTTCGACAGATCGGACTGGAAGCGCATGCTTGCAGACATTGAAGATGGCATTGTAGGATGCGTTATCGTAAAGGACATGAGCCGTATCGGGCGTAATTACCTTGAGGTAGGCTTTTATACGGAAGTGCTGTTTCGGAAGAAGAATGTGCGATTTATTGCCATTTCCAACAATGTGGACAGTGCCCTGAACGATGGCAGTAACGAATTTGCCCCATTCCTTAACATTATGAATGACAACACCGCATAAAGCATGACAACAACATCAGCAGTGCGGCAGTAACCGGAAATCCAAAATATAAGACCAAACGCCCGTTGTGCGCCCAACGGGAATTTGCGGAGGACGAACTATGGAAATACGAAATATGCGGCTCGATGACTATGATAGCGTTTATGCCCTGTGGCTGAGTTGCCCTGGCATGGGATT
>CANPYT010000144.1 GCA_947588705.1 uncultured Acetatifactor sp.
GATTGTGGATAACATAAAATAAAGGCATTGAAAAATTCTCTGTTTTGACGAGGAAAAATCTCGCATTTATTCAATGGAACTCAACTGCTAGGCTGAGTAGTTACAAAAAATTAATTTTCCGTGATTCCCAGCATTTCGTCTATTTTTGCTTTTTCCGCGGTAAATGTTCCCATCCTTCCAACCGCGTCCGCCATCTTCGCCTGCCATTTTTCCGCTTCCTCATCGTTCTTAGCATCCCTGCTCATGCAATAGGAAACCGCCGCTTCATAATAATCCGCCACAGCATAATACTCCTGGAAATCCGCGTCGTCTCCCTTTCCGGACATCCTGTTATTCCAGGTCATTTCAGCCAATTCGGCATAATTCCCCTCTTCTAACCTATAAAACATGGAGTACGCTTCATACACCCAATCCCTGCTTTCGTAAAATTCCGTCACCACCGCCACCAGGGAACAGATCAATACGACACATGCCGCGGCAATCCCAAGATCCAAAAGCAGGATACCGGGGTGCGTCATCTCATTCCGAATCCTCTCTCTCCATGTTACAGACTGATCACTCTTCATTTCCCAATCTCTCCTCTAATTTGTCCTCCAAAAGGATCTGCCGTCTGGCGCTGCTCAATTCCTTCATCTGGGCCGCTTCCTCCTGGGTAAAACCGCAGAAAGTTATAAGGAACTGTTCTACTTGGCTTTCCATTTCCCCGGTCACCTTCAAAAACAACGCCTCGGATTCCTCGTCCTCCGCTTCCATCCACCGATCCTTATAAAAATAATCCATAGTCTCCGCTGTCCACTGAGCTTGCGTTTCCAGCGTATATTCACCGGGAAAAGCATAACTCCACAGTTCATCCATCGTCTGCACATAATAATATACCACCGGGATGATACTGCCATATCTTTCCGAGTACGCGTCTCCATAACTACCGATCTCATGCGCCTCACGAAAGGCATTAAACGCACGAAATTCCCCTTCCTCCAGGTACCCGTCCATGATCCTGGAATACTCCTCATACTTCCTGTTCGCGCTGCTCCTCTTCCAATCCCTGACGATAGAGTACGCATTGTCCGCCAGGACATACATTCCCACGCTCAGAATAACCAGAACAGATAGGATCACCGCCCTGACTGCCAGCTGTGTATATCTTTTCGTCTTTTCATAGACATGTTTCTTGGTATCCTCAAACTCTCCCTTATAGTGACGCATATCCTCAATATGCCGCCGGGCATGTTTGTTTGGCTGCCCACAGCGAGGGCATCTTTCATCCTCCAGCGAAAGAGGGCCGCCGCAAAAATCACATTTCATTATAATACCTATACCTTTCTGTACTGTGTACGCATATATCCCGCGTTTTTTCTCTCTATTTTTTCTCTATTTTTTCTCTTTTTTCTCTATCTTTATCTCTATTTTATCTTTGTGCTTTCCACCATTTCTCTATGTACTGCCGGCACTGTTCGTAAGGCATCACACCATAATTTCCCTCCGCCAGGGATATAAAATCATCATATTCCTGCTCAGACATTCCCCAGGACGTCAGCAGATCTTCCCCGGCCCGCTCAATATACGGCATCAGCACTTCCCAATCCCGTTCTGATAATCTCGCCGATGAATCCACCGCCTCCCCGGGAAATTCTTTCAGGCAAACCAGAGACCACTCGTCCAAAAATAAGCTTATATAATCGTCCTTATGCAGAACGCCCTCAGACCGCTGTTCATACATATCCTGAAAATCCCGCGCCAGCCAATAGGCATTGAAAAATTCATAATGCTCCCAGTCAATCAAAGAATGCGTCTCTTCTTCCAGAGATGCCGCCGCCAGTTCCAGCATGGCATCGTACTCCCCATCCTCGTAAAGCTGAGACAATCTTGGAAAATACTCCTGCTGCCAAAGGTATTCCCCTTTTCGGTCAATTTTCTCCTCCCGGTTCCATATCAAGACAATCCCCCCTGCTAAGATCACAGCGGCCAGAAGGATCAAAATTGTCTTTTTGACAACCAGAAATTGTTTCTTTACTGTGCTTTGCAGCTCTTCCATTGGTACATTGTCCAGCTCTTCCATGTTCCTTCGAACTTTTTCCAGCTTTCCCATGTACTCTCGCTCCGCCCCTTTTATGCTGGCGGAATCACAGTAAGGGCACTTTGCCAGATCCTCGTCAAACTCAGCGCCGCAGGAACTGCAGATAATGATCTTTCCCATCTTTTCCGTTCCCTTCCCTGTTTCTTTCGCTCTTTTTCATCCATTATACACCCTCTTCCCTCTGAAATCTACTTTCAGCCAAGAGTATCTTCACCAGTATCTTCCCTGCGCCTTCCCACATAGTAATTGTTCAGGACGCGCATCTGCGTGAAATATCTGTCATCCTATGAACATTCAATGTAATAATCATCCTCACGCTGGCCAAAGCGAAGCTGGCCATCCGTAAAATCCGTCTCTACAGTGATCTTGATCTGCAAGATTTTCTTACTTACAGTGTGCCATAAAACGCTTCTTTATTCAAGCCTTCAATAACCGATCCTTTATAAAAATGTATATGCCGCACACACAAAAAGCGGGGTGCAATCCCCCGCTTTTCCGGCTCCGCCTGCCTGCTGCGCATACAAAAAAGCGGGTGATGGGAATCGAACCCACGTGTCCAGCTTGGAAGGCTGGTGTTCTACCATTGAACTACACCCGCA
>CANPYT010000145.1 GCA_947588705.1 uncultured Acetatifactor sp.
ATGGAAGCAAGGAGGCTCGAACTCCTGACCTTTCGCGTGTGAGGCGAACGCTCATCCCGGCTGAGCTATGCTTCCATTTACCGCTTCCTGCGGCTACTTTTTGATTATAACACGGTTTTGAAAAAAAGCAAGCCTTATTTTCTGATTTTATGTATCCTTTATTTTCTGATTTTATATATCCTGCCTTTGCCTTTGCCCCTTCCTTTGCGATCCTTCCTTTGCTTCCTTTGCTTACAAAAAAGCGCTCCCTCAGCCGCCAGACATGACGGGAAATTCGTGCAGGCACGATTTCCCATCATGTTATCATTTTATCATTGAAGTGAAGCGAAAAGAATACAGATATCGTTCCAAATGTAACAGTTCAGCCCGCGCCATTCGCAAAGCCGCGCTTACGCGCTTTTTGTCGCTCCGCGACTTCCTTTGCTCAAAAAAGCGCTCCCTCAGCCGCCAGACATGATGGAAAATTCGTGCAAGCACGATTTTCCATCAAATCACCCATCAAATCTGGCAGCTGGCTGAACTGGTACTTCCAAATTTACATTTCTCCCGCCCTGTGGTAAAATGAACCTGTCAACGGAGACATCGACTAAAACGGAGGCCCCTATGAAAGCCAGAAAATCTGCGGGAAGACCGGAATGGATCCGCCTTATCCGCCAGGATCTGAGGCGCCTCGCACCGGCCCTGTTCCTTCTCCTGCCCTACGGCGGGATCACACAATATCTGTTCCACACTGTATGCCCCTTTGCCATCCTGACCGGCTTCCCCTGCCCGGCCTGCGGCATGACCCGGGCGGTCCTCCTGTTCTTCACCGGCGATCCCATGCGCTCCCTGGCTTTGCACCCTCTGGCCATGATATGGCTGCTTCTGGCGCTCTGGCTGGCCTTTTCCCGCTATTTCCGCTCCGGCCCCACTCCCTTTGCCGGGCATACGCCCTTTGCCCTGCACACTCCCCTTGCCCTGCCCTCCGTCATCCTTCTCTGCCTGGCCACATTCCTCTGCTACTTCTGCAGAATAGCTGCGGGCACACTGCCGCAGGTTCCCTGCCCCGGTATTTTGGCTCTTGTGCAAAACAACAGGTTGTGATAAAATCAGCCTGTTATATATGATAACCATCAAAAGAAAGAGAGGATTTCCTATGGCAAACGATATTCCTGAAAACATTCCCGAGGATTACCGCCCCATCAGCATGTGGGGATACTTCGGCTACGAACTCTTATTTTCCATTCCCTGCATCGGCTTTATCCTGCTGATCGTCTTTTCGGTAGGCGGAACAAAGAACGTCAACCTGCGCAATTTTGCGCGTTCTTATTTCTGCTTCCTGATCGTCCTGCTGATCCTGGCCGCGATATTCGCTGTCAGCGGCATCGGCGCCCTGATCGGAATGGGGAGGTAAAGCCCCCCATTCAGACCGAGCGCTTCGCCCATTCCGCCACAATGGCCTCCGACCCTGCCGCATCCGCCCCATGGACGGCAAGGCCGCTGCCGAAAGACGCGCCCCTGCACAGCTTCTTCAGATCCTGCTCACAGGTTCCAAGGCCGCTTCCCTCATGAGTCATGACCGCCATCACCTTCTTTCCGGTGAAATCCAGCCTTTCTATCAGGGAAAAGACGGCCATAGGGTAGGTTCCCCACCAGCAGGGGCCGCAGATAAAGATATTGTCATACTCCGCAATACTGTCCAGATATCTCTTCAGCTCCGGCCGCGCCCCTTCCCGAAGCTCTTCCTTTGCCTCATCCGTACAGGCATAATATTCCGCCTTGTAAGTCTTTACCGTTTCCACCTCAAACAGGTCTCCGCCCAACGCATTCTGTATATACTCAGCCACGATCTCCGTATTTCCCTTCTGCAGATTTTTGATGGTGCCATTCCAATAGTTTTCGCCCTTGCGCGAATAATAAAGTATCAAATTCTTCGCCATATCATCCTTCCTCCTCGCCGCAGCCAAACCCTTTTCCCGGATCCGTTCCTGCTCCTTTATCCTACAATATCCTTTGCCGCTTTTCAATAGCGTAACGATTTATTTCTTTTTCGAGTCTTGAACGGCTCTAATAATCGCGCATATCATGCTTCCAAACAGTCCCACCCCCATTACAGCCGCAGAAACGGAAATAATGCCAGGGTCCATATCTCCAAACACCTCGACCGTTAATGGAATGAACGCAAGAATTTCAACAATGACAAAGATAATTTGCAGCACATGAACTTTATTCATACGTTATTGTTTCCTCCCATGCAAGCTCTGATCTGTATCACTATTAGAATACCACAATCACGCATACTTATCATCTCCTTTTTGCCTATGCGTGATGAAAACCGGTTTCATCACGCATAGACGGGAATCGGTATCAAAAGGTTCATTTTTACGAATTATTTTCCGAATAAAAATCTAACGGGTCTATTTCAAGTTTTCTGCAAATTTTTATTACCACATCAAAAGATGCCCCGCCAATATCACGAGATAACAATGTCATTAGAGTACTATACGGAATGTCTGCCTCGATAGCGAACTGGCGAAGGCTTGTGTAGCTGTCAAGGATCAGATTCCGTAGTTTTTGCCCACGGTTCATTTTGGCTCCTCGACAACCGTTATTTCGACGCCTTTCTCTTCGATGGCAGCTATCTGATCTTC
>CANPYT010000146.1 GCA_947588705.1 uncultured Acetatifactor sp.
CTGGTGGCATATTTGTATTCCCAAAGCCACAATAGGGATCTGCTGAAGAAGCATGACCCGAACAAAGATTACAATGTTTTTTGGGAATTGCTTTTATCGTCTCCCACGCCGCAGTTTCAGGGATTTTATCCGGGAAGGAAGCAGGCGGGAGGCTTAAGCCTATATCGGGAAGACCTGGATATCACATTGAAATTCGGGAAATATGATGAAAACCAGTCCGGGATATGCCAGATCCAAAAAGGGATCCTGGATTTCGTCAGGGAGTATCACGGGCACTTCAAGGATCTCCCTTATATGTTCCGTATCTCCGGCAGGGATGCCTATGCGCCGATGCTGTTAGCCGCCGGACGCGGGGAAAAATATTTAAAAGAAATGGAAAAGAAATTTCACTTTGAGGTTACTGTATAGCGGCTGGCTGAACAGTTACGATATGTTACAGGAAATGAGTAAAAATCGTCCGAAAAGAATTGTCTGGAAGCTGAAAAGAAGGTAAAATAGAAAAATAAAACAAAAAATGAAACAAAAAAATAAAAAAGATAAAGAAAGCATTTGTTCAGGGAGGAGTGCAGGAATGGCAAAATATGATTATCTGATCGTCGGGGCAGGACTGTATGGCGCGGTATTTGCCCGGGAGGCTGTTGACGCGGGAAAGACGGTGCTGGTGGTGGACAAGCGCCCCCATGTGGCGGGGAACGTGTATACGGAGGAGATAGAGAAGATCAACGTACACAGATATGGCGCCCATATTTTCCATACGAACGACAGGCGGGTGTGGGATTATGTGAACCGTTTCGCGGAATTTAACCGCTTTACCAATTCCCCTGTGGCAAACTATAAGGGGGAGCTGTATTCCCTGCCTTTTAACATGTATACCTTCAACAAAATGTGGGGCGTGGTGAGCCCCCAGGAGGCGGCGGCAAAGATCGAGGAGCAGCGGCAGGCGGCGGGGATAACGGAGCCGCAGAACCTGGAGCAGCAGGCGATCCGCCTTGTGGGCGCGGACATCTATGAAAAGCTGGTGAAGGGGTATACGGAAAAGCAGTGGGGACGCCCCTGTGATCAGCTTCCGGCTTTTATCATAAAGCGGCTTCCGGTGCGCCTGACCTTTGACAATAATTATTTTAACGCGCTCTATCAGGGCATCCCCATGGGCGGCTATACCGGGATGGTGGAGCGGATGTTGGAAGGTGTGGAGGTCAGGCTGAATGTAGATTATCTGGAGGAGAAAGAAAAGCTGGACGGCCTGGCGGACAGGATCGTTTACACAGGGCCCATTGACGCCTATTTCCAGTATCGTCTCGGGGCGCTGGAATATCGTTCCGTAAGGTTTGAGACGGAAGTGCTGGATCAGCCGAATTTCCAGGGAAACGCGGCGGTGAATTACACGGACAGGGAGACTCCATGGACCAGGATCATAGAACATAAATGGTTTGAGTTCGGAAAGGACCGGGAGGGGAATGATATCCCCAAAACGGTGATCAGCCGGGAATACAGCTCCGAGTGGAAAGTGGGGGACGAGCCCTATTATCCGGTGAACGATCAGAAGAACGATGCGCTGTACCGGGAATATCGGAAGCTGGCGGAACAGGAGGAAAGGGTCGTCTTTGGCGGCAGGCTGGGCGAGTATAAATATTACGATATGGACGCGGTGATCGCCAGGGCGCTGGAAATGTGGGGGCGGTCCTGACTGCCCCGCCCCCTGGGGCGAAAAACTAAGAATAGGGCATCTGCCCGGCTGGGAACGGCAAGGTCGTCGGCCTCGGAGGATATTATGGCGAAAAAGAAAGTATATGCTGTGCGAAAGGGAAAGATAAAAGGCATATTTGATACATGGGAGGAGTGCAGGCCAGCGGTAGACGGTTATCCCGGCGCAGAGTTCAAAAGTTTTTCAACGAGGGAAGAAGCTCTGGCCTATTTGGGGAAGGAGAGCGGCGCATCCGCCGATGAGGGATGGATGGCTCCCTCAATGGAACCGGGGGAAAACCAGGTCGTAGCGTATGTGGACGGCAGCTTTGACGAAAAAATAGGCAAGTATACGTTTGGATGTATCATGCTCCTGCCCGGAGGCGAAATCGTTCGGGAATCCGGGAATGGGGATAATCCGGACTCCGTCTTATTGCGGAATGTCACCGGGGAAATGCTGGGAGCCATGTTCGCCGTAAAGTGGGGCATAGAAAACGGGTATGCCTCTATAAAGCTCTGCTATGACTATAGCGGGATCGAAATGTGGGCTACGGGCCAATGGAAGGCAAAAAATGATTTGACAAAGAAGTATGCGGATTTTATGAAGGATAACGCGGGGAAGATCGAAATCCTCTTTCAGAAGGTAGAGGCGCATACCGGGGACAAGTATAATGAAGAGGCGGACAGGCTGGCAAAGACGGCATTAAAAGAAGGGAAAGGGATACCAAAGATCAAAAAAGGGAATGCCTGAAATGCCAGCCAGGGCGGGGAGTACCCTGTGTTTTTTGACGGAGGAGACATGGTTTCGGAGAATACAAAGAGGGGCCTGACTTTTCTTTACGGATGTTGTTGGCTTGGATATTTGGTTTTGCTGACCTATATCGTGCTTTTTAAGGGCTCCTGGGATGAGACACGGGAGTTCTTGGAAATGATTTCCAGCGGGA
>CANPYT010000147.1 GCA_947588705.1 uncultured Acetatifactor sp.
GAGGTCTGGCAGTTATTTTTTCACCATTTTTTCACAAAAATGAGGCTGCGCACTAATTGCTTAGTGCGACAGCCCCATGAGGAATGGCTTGCGATCTTCCGGGAAGCGGATGAGATCGGAGTGAGCTATATCCTTCTGGCCGGAGGGGAACCGATGCTGCGCCGGGATATTATGGAAGCGGCGGGAAAGATGCCGAATATCATCTTCCCGATCTTTACAAACGGTACCTATATGGATGACGCTTACTTTAAGCTGTTTGACAAGTGCCGCAATCTGATCCCGGTTATGAGTATCGAGGGCGGAAAAGAGGAGACCGACGAGCGCCGCGGAAAGGGCGTCTATGAAAAGCTGATCTCCAATATGGACGCGCTACATAATAAAGAATTGCTGTTTGGCGTTTCTGTCACGGTGACGACGCGAAATGTCCGCGAAGTTATTTCGCACGAATTTCTTGACACGCTGGCGGAGCGCGGCTGTAAGCTGGCGGTCTATGTGGAATTTGTGCCTGTGACAGAGGAAAGCAAGGAACTTGCCCCCGGCGAAGCGGAGCGGGGGATCTTGAAAGAGGGAATTAAGAGGCTGCGTGAGGAATATCAGGAGATGGTATTTGTGTCGTTCCCCGGCGACGAGAAAACCTCCGGCGGCTGTATCGCCGCGGGCCGGGGCTTCTTCCACATCAATTCCCATGGCGGAGCGGAGCCCTGCCCATTTTCGCCGTATTCGGACAGTAACGTGCGTGACAGCTCTCTGCGGCAGGCGCTGAAGTCACCGTTGTTCACCGCTTTGCGTGAAGGCGATATATTGGCGGACGATCACGTTGGCGGCTGTGTTTTGTATGAAAAGCGGGGGGCGGTTGAAGCGATCCTGGCTGGGGGCAGGTAACGGCAGCGGACGTGGAATTTCCCCAAAGCGCCGATGCATTTCTCAAAATGCAGATATTTTATGTTTTATCTGAATAGTCCCTTAAATGGTGGAGCCGGCGCATGAAATGCGCTGGCTCCATGATTGTTTTTCGGTTATTCTTTCTTAAACTGCGTCTCGCCGTAGGAGCTTTTTTCTCTTCTGCGCAGCCGACTAAAGAGTACTGTCATGAGCGTGGGCAGGACGAGCAGCTTTGCGGGATGCGTCTCGGCGATAAAGCGGATGGGACAGTTTTCCCCCAGGAAGATCCCGATAAGCACCAATCCCCAGAGGATCAAAAAATATCCTCAAGGGCGGTATATAATTTAAGCTTCATCAGAGTGCCCTCCCTGCGAAATGCGCTTCCATAAACGGAGCTTCGCGGCTCTTAACTTCGCACCGTAGCGGCCGGTATAGAGTACCGTAGTGATGAGCAGGCCCGTCACAAGGCCCAGGACTCCGCTCGCAATCGCCTCGGCAGGCTGCGCATCTATAAGCCCTGAGAAATTAATTGCCACGTAAACCGCTATCCCCACAAGCTCCACAATACAGACAATGTGCAATCTCTTTACGAAGGATCCCTTTTCGGCATTGTTGTACTCTGCAATCTTCAGTAATGTTTCTTCTTCGTGTTTGTCCATGTTTCTGTCTTTCCTTTTTCCATCTAAAATCTCTCCGATTTCCACAGTGTAAAACTTCGACATCTGAATAAGCAAATCAAAGTCCGGCATTGTCACGCCGTTTTCCCAACGGGAAACACTTCGATTGGATACTCCCAGCATCTCTGCAAGCTGCCCCTGCGTCAATGCTTTTTCACCGCGAAGCTCTTTAAGAAACTTTCCAACTTTTTGCTGGTCCATGGTGTGCTGATCTCCTTTCGTCTTTTGGCTGATCCATGATGTGTTCACATCCTTTCACGTTCAGAATAGCGCATCGGGCGGGAAAAGTACAGGACAGAGGCTGAGAATTGTCTCTTTTTCCAGTTGTTCCCGGCGTATTATTTTATGGCTGAATTATTATGTTTTTTGCTGTGCCAATATTCTTGTGCAGCATGGGCGTGAGAGTACATTGTAAATGCATAGGTAAATGCATACGCTGTAAATGTAGCGGTTAGGTGTTGACAAAAAGGAATCTATCTGATATCATAATGATATCAAAAGAGCGGCAGTTTCCTGACGCGAAGGAGGAAGTTATCATGAGTGAAAAGATCTATACGACAAAGAAGAATGGAATGGCGGTGATGGTGTTTCTGATCCTGCTGATCCTGGCGGGGATTGCCGCCGTCATTTTCGGAGCGACAAACGGCGGTACAGCCGGTGTGATCCTGGCTGTCGCAGGAATAGCGATCCTGTGCCTGGGCTGGATCCCTTTTCTGGGCCTGAAGGTGCTCAAGCCCCAGGAAGCCCTGGTCCTGACCCTTTTCGGGGAATATAAGGGAACTTTGAGGGAGCCGGGCTTTTATTTTGTCAATCCCTTCTGTACGGCGGTGAATCCCGCGGCGATGACAAAGCTGGCCCAGAGCGGAGAAAACCCGTCGAATCTGGCGCCTGGCGGACAGGTCGCGGCTGAGGTCATGAAGCAGCTGAACGGGAGTGTGCCAAATAAAAAAGTTTCCCTGAAAGCCATGACCCTGAACAACGGAAGGCAGAAGATCAACGACTGTCTGGGTAATC